>JASFUC010000068.1:0-6712 GCA_050050475.1 Nitrosopumilaceae archaeon | reverse complement strand
GATAGTCTACAAAACTGAAAAAAATTGCGGAAAAAATTGATATGAACCATAATAATTAAGATCTGTAATTTGCCTCATAGTAAAAAAAGTTTAACAAGTTCTCGCTAATAGAACCTTACGCCTAGAATTTGTATGACAATTGGTTATTGTGTAAAGTGCCGTGATAAAAGAGAAATCACAGGCGCTAGTCCATACACTATGAAAAATGGCAAACCTGCAATTAAGGGCACATGTCCTTCATGTAGCACCGCCATATTCAGAATAGGAAGAGGCTAGAAATTTTTTTGCAATCTAGCAAATGTTCTCCTTTTTAGATTCTGCTGCACAGCGTAAGCAGTGCAACTAGATTTTTTCTTAAAAAAAAATAAAAAATCTACAACCTCTTGTAGATTTCTTTAAACTCTTCAGCAAGATCATATGAAATATTCATCAAATGAGATAACTGAATCATACTCGTTTTATTTCTTGAGAGCTGTCTTAGAATAGTCAATGCCTTCTGGGAGGAATTAGAATTCAATGGCATGTTACCTGACCAAGTTTTGAATGCCTCAGTTACATCCAAACAGAAATTTAAAACGAATTGTTCCCAATTCTTAATTGGCTCTAATGTTGTTTTCGGTAAAATCATGTTGGAAAGTTCTCTGAATTCATTTTTCCTATCCACCAAGAGTATTCTTAATGCCTTTTGAGTTTTCGCTTCTGTAAGCCCTTCTTTTTTTAGCGCATACATGCTGCTCATAATGTACTATTTTCATCAAGACACATAAGATAAATGGTGATTTAGATGTAAATTTGTTTTAATTCCCCCAGTAAAACAAACACTTGTTTAGTAAAAAAAGGAGATCGCAATAAAAGGGATCGATTAACAAATAATGGAATAGACATACCCTTTGATTCTAGATAATTAAAATCGGTAAAGCAATCAGAAGTCATACCCATAGTAAACAGTGATTCTATGGAAACTGTTGTTATTCACCATAAATTCTTGTTAATGAAAAAACATCTAATTTTAATTTAGAAGAATTTGTACAAATCAGACAATTTATACGGAAATTTCTGAAAACCTGTTTCCCACATAATCCCAATTCACTACACCCCACCAGGAGTTGATGTAATCGATTTTTCTATTTTCATATTTTAGATAATAAGCATGCTCCCATAAATCTAAACCAAGTAGAGGGATTTTGTTAAAAATCCACGGACTGTCCTGGTTTTTGGTGGTCATTAGTTCAATCCTGTTGAATGTTCTGTTAAAAACTAACCAACACCAACCACTACCTTCTATGGAAAGAGATACATTAAGAAATTTTTTTTTAAAAAATTCAAAATTATTAAAATAGACATCTATAGAATCAGATATTTTTCCAGTGGGCTTACCGCCACCATTAGGATTCATCATTTCCCAAAACAATCGATGATTCTCAAATCCACCCCCAAAAAAAACAATGTCTTCTCTGTGTTTTTCAGGAATTGATTGCAAATCCGAGAGAATTGAAGTTATGTATTGGGGATGAGATGAGCCGCCAATTTTTTCAAGTGTTTTGTTAAGTCCATCAGCATACGATTGATGATGCTTTTGATGGTGAATCCTCATGGTTTGTTTATCAATGAATGGCTCTAATTCGTCATAGCCATAAGGGATTTTAGGGATTTGATATTGTACCACGTTTACAGTTAACGATATCCACATATAATTTGCAAGT
Source organism: Nitrosopumilaceae archaeon (assembly GCA_050050475.1). Lineage (GTDB taxonomy): Archaea > Thermoproteota > Nitrososphaeria > Nitrososphaerales > Nitrosopumilaceae > Nitrosomaritimum. Next base: position 5,009 of record JASFUC010000068.1, on the reverse strand, counting down.
GGAAAGAAAGATAACCACATCTGACTGGAAAAAAACATGATAAAATTAACCATGGTAGATTTGAAAATTTTATTTTTGGGGATTAGTAATGATGGGAATTTTGATGAAAAAGATATTGAGAATTCTGATTTAAAAAATTTAGGCGTTGGAAGAATTCTCGATCAATTAGGATCGCTAAAAGAGAAGAAGTTGATTGAGATAAATAAAGATGGAACCTTTTCAATTACCAAATCTGCAAAGCATATTCTTTGGGATAAAAAAATACCGTTATGGGTAAGAATTCTCCGAGTGTTAGAGATAAAGTCCCAAAACATCGAGACTATTTCATCATTTTTACTTGTGCCACGAGAAAAGATCAAAGAAGAAATTGAGGATTTAAGAAAAAGACACATTGTGTTAATGGCACCTCTTAGAAACGAAACAAAGCTGGAAAAGTTTTATGAGATTTTACCTGAAGGGATGGAGTTAATCGAGAAAGCCCAATCAGAAGGATTCCAAAACCAACCAGAAATCAAAAACTCACAAATGGAAATTTTTTCAATTATCGACAAAACAATTAAAGAAATTAAAGATCTAGAAGAAACCCCAGATGATAAAAAAGAAAGGATCATCTCAAATCTTTTGAAAATAAAAGAAAGATTAGAAATTTAACTACTTTGAGCTGATTTTATCATGGATTTGTGCCAAAATTAATTTGGCTTTGTCTTTATTTTCATATGAATCAGATTTTTCGTCTAATATCGAGTCAATCTCATAACTCTTATCAACCAAAATATTTGCAACATGATCATCTAGCGTTCCATTTCCAATCAAATAATAAGCAAATACGGTATTTTTTTGTCCAATTCTGTGGAGTCTGTCTTCGGCCTGTCTGTGAATTGCTGGGCTCCAATCCAATTCAGCAAATATGACATATTTTGCACGAGTCAAATTAATACCGACATTTCCAGCTCTGAGACCTGCAATCATTAATTTTGATTCCCCTTTTTGGAACTTGTCAATTTGGTCTTGACGCATGGAATCAGATTGTCCTCCAATAATAGATACAGGGGAGAATTCCTCTAGTTTTTCATGCAGTAATTTATGAATAACTTTATGATGACAAAATACGACTACACTTTCCTCAATTTCCATAATGTTTTTCACAAAATTGATAACATGAGGTAATTTTGCAATACCTGCCACCTGTCTTTCACTTTGAATAGCTCTTTGGTATGATGCTGATTTTTTAAATTCAGTTTCTGCATCCTTTTGCTCTTCTTCTAATTTTGTCCATATTTTGTCTAGCTCTTCCAGATAATATTCAGTATCAGCATCAATTACCTCCTTGTAGCGAACTTTATCCTTAAGCTCTTTGAGAACATCAGATTTTTTACGTCTAAGCATCACATGTTTTTGCAATTCATTTCTCAAAGAAGCCCTTTTGTTTTCTAAAACAATGGCTTTTCCTTTTTCATTAACATAACAAAAATATTCACAAAATTCTTTAAAGCTTCCAAGCAGGCCTGGTTTTAAAATATCTACAATTGGCCAAATCTCAGAACCTCTGTTGTAAATCGGAGTTCCTGACAACCCGATTCTATAGGTTATAGATGATTGTCCAGCTAATTTTTTTACTGCTTTGTATTTTTGAGTCGTTTTTGACCGAAGGTTGTGTACCTCATCACATACAATTGTTTTGATATTTAGTTTTGATAAATCAGGTAATCTTTTGTATAATAATTCATAGTTTATTATGTAAAAGTCTGTTTTAGGTAATTCTTCTAGTTTTCCAGTTCTAATTATAGTGGTGGAGGGGGATTCAGATTCAAGTATCCTCCCATTTCTGCTTTTCTTCTTTACAAATTTAGAAATCTCACGATTCCAGTTTTGCAAAGTAACTAGAGGTGCAACAACCAATACAGGAAAAGTTTGCTTCTCAGTGGCAACATAGGACAATGTTTGGACAGTTTTTCCAAGACCCATTTCATCTGCAAGTAATGCATTACCTGAAGATTTTAATAGAAAATCCAGTCCTTCTTTTTGAAAATTGAGAAGTTTTCCTCTGAACTGATCGCCTGATTTTGCTCGGTTAAGTTTATGCTTAATTGGAGGAAGTGTTGGTTTTGGAGCAAAAGTTTTGACTACTTTTCTTTGCCATGCTGATTTTGATAAAATCTCAAGAGGATACCTATCCATCATAGCTTTGAGCTGCTTGACACTTTCAGTACTATCAGGAACAATAACTTCATCAATATTTTCTCCATACCAAGCCTCAGGCACGAGTTTTGAAATCATGCTTACAGCCCGTTGGCCAGTTAATTTCCAGCTCCATGTTTTCGAATATTTGTCAAGAACGTATTCTAAGGTTCCAAAATTATCCATCGATGTTGACATAATTTGTCGATAAAACGTTTTTTTGCTTTATGAATCTTCATGTTTGAAACGATCACAGGAATGATCTAAAAAAATTAGCAATAGTTAAAATATGAAGTTGTTATGGATAATGGGCAAAAATAAAAATAAAAAATCCTTTCATTATTGTGCCCAAACAGTATTTCAGAAAAGACAATAATGAAATAGGAAACTTGTTAATTGATTTCATGGCACAAGATGGTTTTGCATGGATTTATCTGGTATTTTTTCTGATTATCCCATTATCGAGAATTGTTCCAAGATTAGTCCAAAAATGGAAAAAGAAGAATCACGGAGAGACCGAACAAATTAGCCAACAATCATATCAGTCAACAAATGAATCTACAGTACCCCCACCCCAAAGAACACATTCCGAAGATATTCCCACAGAGATGAAACCGCAGTCATTAGATATGTTAGTTTTAGGTGAATTGAATCGAGGGGTAAAAAATTTTAATTCCATTCAAAGAAATCTCGGGATAGACACTGAGAAATTAGATGAGACATTACAGAGCTTAGAAAATCAAGGATTGATGGAAGTTCAAAACAAACAAGGAATATTTGGACCAAAAATTGAACTGATTCCAACTGAAAAAGGATTTAAAAAATTTTATTCTTAATAACATGGTATAATTATAGTCAAAGAGCACAATAAACAGTGTCTAAATATCAACAACCAAGCATGCAAGTGAATTTTGGAAAGGCAAAAGCTCTAGTTATCGGTGCAATAATTCTTATCATTATAGGAGTAGTTGTGTCTGCTTCTATTCAAATTGTAGACGCTGGATATAGAGGAGTTCTTCTTCATTGGAATGCAGTAGATTTGATTTCCCCTCCACTTGATGAGGGACTGCATTTTGTGGTGCCATTTCAAGATTCTGTAGTAAACATGGAAGTTAGAACCTTAAAATTTGTTAAAGATACCTCCTCAGCATCAAGAGATCTCCAGACAGTATCAACAGAAGTAACAGTAAACTATAGACCGATTGAGAACTCGGTAAATACACTCTACAAAGAGGTGGGATTAGAATATGAGAGCAGAGTAATTCAACCTGCAGTTGAGGAAGTTGTAAAACAGGTTACTGCCCAATATAATGCTGAAGAGCTGATAACCAAAAGACCACTAGTTAAAGCAGATATCGAACAAGAAATCACCACACGTTTGAATGTTTACAACATTAAAACTGATGTAATATCAATTACAGACTTCCAATTTTCACCATTATTTGCACAAGCAATCGAATCAAAGGTAGAGGCAGAACAAAAAGCCCTAAAGGCAGAAAATGATCTTAGAAGAATCGAAGTAGAAGCTAGACAGTTAGAAGCACAGGCTGTCGGTACTGCAAAAGCAAACATTGCAGAAGCAAACGGAGAAGCAGAAGCAATTAGAATTATCGACGAAGCACTAGCAGGAAATCCAAATTATCTAGAGTGGCTTAAAACAAAGGAATGGGACGGTAAACTGCCTCTTGTTGTAGGAGATGGAGGAACACCATTTATTCAAATTCCGATAGAACCATAGACTTAGTCTGTCCTAGATTTTTCTCTAACTGAATCATACATTGCAAGGAATTGTTCGGGTTCCTTTTGCCTATAGAACTTTACAAGGTGGTGTATTTCTTGGATTGGTATTGATTCACCCTTATGTTCATAGTATTCCTTTACAATATCAAACTGACTTTTATCGATATTGTATCTTCTCAAAGTGTCATTTACTGATTTGTTGCTCAGGTAATCAAAGATTACATAACGATAAGCCAAATATCCAACAATACCCAAAATTCCAACTATAGTGACAGGGATTATAACAGCAAATGCCATGTTGTTAATTAGATTTCTTTGTATTTCATTGTTTTTGTAACTCAATGAGGTTTGTCTATTGGATGAGGAGGGGTGTTTTCATCATGACAATCGCAATTGCACAAATGAGTTTCATGGTTGTTTATGCAATCTATACATTCAAAATGCTTCCTAGTTTCACAAGCACCACAAATCATATCTATAATTAATTGAATTGTTGGTGGATTTGAATTTTTTGGAGACTAATAACTAACTTCGCTCCTATGTAGCAATTTTTCAGTAAGATCTACATATCCATGAGGATCTAAACTTTTGGCGAAATTTTTATCGACATTTATCAAGTAGATGGAATGTAATCGCGCATTAAGAATATCATCATAAGAAATGGGAGGATTTTTGTAATATCGATCACAAAGTGCCTTAACCTTATCAATTTCTTCTTTTTTCCTAGACTTTGGTGGAATAAGAAAAATTTTGGGGATTGGAATTATACCCGTGACAGGAGTCCCCAAAGAAAATTTGGCACAATGCTTACTATAACGAGCGATTTTGCTCATTATTCTTGCTGTGGAGTAATCAATAGTATCCAAAGCATGATCAGGGGGAGTAAAACCTGTTTCGATTTCAATTATAGTGTCACCATCACCTTTCTTTGCAAAAAGGTCACATACCAAAATGTCGGAAACCTCTTTTTCCACATTGACAGCGTATCCATTAGCAATTAAATTTGCTGCACAGATAAGCTCCAAAACAGAATGATTAATTTTTACAAGATTTTTTTTATACATTTCAATTAGCTGATCTCGCACGAAAAT
>JASFUC010000067.1:0-6853 GCA_050050475.1 Nitrosopumilaceae archaeon | reverse complement strand
CGATCTTTTTCATATGCCCAGTAAATCCCATAAAAATTACCTTTCCATTCAATATCAAAAGAAGACATAGACTATCTCAAAAGTAGCAAGATTAAGACTTTTTCATTAAAAATCAAAGAGACAGGGCAGTTATCTAGTAAAGTTTCTTTTTTCGAAGTTTGCTGCTTTTTTGCTCAAGCTCATCTATTTTTTTTATAAATTTAGGATCAAGTTTGATTTTTGACAAAGACTCCATGGATAGCTTTACCGTGTTTGCATCAAGTGCCACGTTGTTTTTTGGCAAGCCTTTATCAATCCAATATTTTATCACCTTATCTTCCAATTTGTAATCTCTGAATCCCGCTGGGAATCGTTTGGTAATATGGTTAAGCAAGGTTCTGTCCTTAAAGACCGCTCGTGGCTCAAATAATCTAGTCTCATCAGCATAGACATTCTCAAAAAGATTGCTAGAAATTTCATCAGACAACAAGTCCATTTTAGATATTTTTCTCATTAGCTCGAGATAATGTAAAAACTCATGGGCAAGTATCGCATGGATAGTTCCCTTGAGCCCATATGCCACAAGTGGTGCAGTGATTTGTATAACTACCCGAAATTGATCTTCAAATGCGACAGGGATTGTACGGGCAAATAATATTCCAAATTCATACGAATTTGAGCTTGGAGAAGATAGGACAATTGAAGGCTCCACATATGCAACAGGATAACGAATTCCCGATGCTTTTTCAATTCTATTAATTCCAGATACAGTGATTGGGAAACGCTTCATGACAAGCTCAAAAATATCGTCGGGGATAAGACCTGACTTATGAGCATCTTTTAATCTAATTAATGGATCCAATCTTCCGTCTCAGTTAAAAATGCTGTAAATGTAAGTCTATCTAGATTTTGGTTTTCCACGTTTTGAGAGTTTATTTTTTCTTCTATTGGCTCGTTGATCTGCCCATCTTGCATGTTTACCTTTTTTTCTCAATGGCATGAAAAATCTACTAAACGACACTAGTTATTTGTTATCATTTGTATTCGAAGAAAGTCAAATTCGCCACAGTTGCAATTGTCGCCCAGTGTTTGGCCTAATCCAGGCACAACATTATCCCCTATTACAAATCGCTTTACAGGAAAACCTCCTTCGACATCAATAGTCAAAGTAAATTTGTTTTCAGAGTTTTTTTTATATTTTGAATTAAAAATTTTTTTCTCAGATCTTCTTCCTGAATTTTCATAAACAACAACCGGATTTTTTAATTTGTTTTTTAATTTTTTAAGAGATGAAGATAAGATTTCTTTTTCTGTTGTGATTTTAATTTTAATTAATGATTTGAAATCAAGAGGCATTTTCGGTATACTAGGAATGATTTTACAGTTTTGAATATTGACAAAATTTGTTTTGAGGGTTTTGGGTAGTCTTATCTTTCTTTTTTGAGGGTTTTGAACCCTAACAAAAAATGGCCGCCCTGAACCCAAAACGAGGCTGGATTTATCTTCACCCCCTATCCAGGTAAATTTGGCTTTAGTTCCGCCAAATTTTTCAAAAAGAAATTTTGAGATTTGACCTTCCACACTATCATATTCAGTAATCCCATGAAAATTGCACACCCTACAACCTTTTCCAGAGCAATTTTCACATGGTTTTTGTTTTTGAGAGAAGCCACGTTTTGTTTTAGTATATCTTCCCTGTAGAAAAATTTCTTTTGATCTTACTTGACATATTCCCTCCTTAAAATCCAAAGTCAAAGTAATGTCGGGATCAAGGAAATCAAATTTTTTTTTAGTTTTTTTTGCAAATTGTTTGGATAGCTCATGAGTAAGATCTGTTTTCACACTATCAATTCCGCGCAATTGAAACTTGGAACGAATGATATCATCCTTGTCAATTATTGATGGTTTGATTTTTGCTCCAACAACAAAGGAAGAGAAACTATAATCATTGCAAGACTCTAGCATTAATTTCAAGTAAGATGAAAGATTGTCAAACAGATTTTTACAAATATAACATTTTTTGGAGGGCAATTTGTTTTGTTTTAGTTTTTTCCCCAAAAGCCGATTAGAAGATAAATGCAGTTTTTTAGAAAAAAGCCTACCAAGACAATAATCACATAGATAGTGTTTTTTCAAAATTGTGTTTGCAATAGGATATGCTTCTTTGATAGTATGCATGTTTTAATTCAAATTTTCAAGTAAACAAAGTTCTATCCAAAGCCCATTCTACGGAGATTTCCTTGCATTTGTCTTCCTTTTGATGCCTTCATCATGTTTTTGGAATTTTTGTAGTTTTTGAGTAATTCCTTCACATCATGTTCTGACCAGCCAGAGCCACGAGCCACTCTCTTTATTCGTGAAGAATTGAACAAGTCAGGATCTGCTTTCTCATCTTTGGTCATGCTCTGAATGATAAATCTCCATTTTGATACACGTTCCTCCATTTGGTCTAGTTGATCATCTTTTACCATTCCTGAAAGACCCGGCATATTATCTAGAAAACCTCGAAGAGAGCCAACCTTTGTGACTTCCTCTAACTGATAAAAGAAATCCTCCATATTCATTTTTCCACTAGAGATTCTCTTTAAACGAACATCATCACCTTCATTTTCTAGTCGTTTTGCTAAATCTAAAACAGCTTGAATATCACCCATTCCAAGTAACCTTCCAACAAATCGAGTAGGAGAGAATTTTTCTAAATCATCAATTCTCTCGCCAGTTCCAATGTACATGATTTGAGCTCCAGTCGCGGCAGATGCAGCAATAGCGCCACCACCTTTGGCAGAGCTATCAAGTTTGGTTACAATTATTCCCCCAACTGGAACTGTTTTGTTAAATGCTTCAGCTTGATTGAAACATTGTTGACCAATTGTCCCATCAATTACAAGTAATGCCAGGTCCGGATCTGCGACCTTGTTGATTCGTTCCATCTCATCTAAAAGGTCTTTTTCTTGTTTGTGACGACCTGCAGTATCAATTAGAATAATATCCAAAGGTAGTTTTTCAAAATATTTTAGACCATTTTTTACAATGTCAGGAGAATCTTTGTTGTTTTCATCACCGTAAACTTCAACGTTAGATTTTTCGCACATTGTTTTTAGTTGAACCAACGCTCCTGGTCGATATGTGTCGGCACCAATAACTCCAACAGAATATCCTTGTTTTGTCAAGAACTTTGCAAGTTTAGATGCAACAGTAGTTTTTCCACTTCCCTGAATACCAAGAAGAATTACCTTGTTTTGTTTACCGGGTTTGAAATTAAATTCAGTTTCATTTCCGAGTAATTTTGAAAGTTCATCGTACAAAATCTTGACAATGTGATCTTTTCTAGATAGACCAGGAGGAGGGGTTTCATTAAGAGAACGCTCTTCAAGATTTTTTGTAATCTCTAAAACCAATCTCACATTGACATCTGATTGCAATAGGGCTCTCTGTACATCTTTTGACAACTCTTTGATTAATTCCTCATCTATTCCAGACGATTTTACAATCTTCTTAATAGCACCTCTAAGATTTGTCTTGAGTCCGTCAAGCATCGTAGTCTAGCCTCGCATCCACTATTTCAAACCTTCCTCTGTATCCATCCCAAAATTTTTCTCCTTTTTTAATTTCAATACTTCCTGAAAATAAAGGGCATTTCGTAACAAAAGTTTCTGCCTCACCACCTTCAAAATTTAGATTAAATTGATATTTTTCTGACAAATTTTCTAGAATATCAATTTCATTTTTTCCAATGATCTTACCAAGCCAAGAATCATCCAAACCATCTGAAGACACGTTTGTAATTATGAAAACAAATCCAGATGAGATTAGGTCTTTCATGTATTTCGTTGGTTCGGATCCCCATAATGGTGAAATGGATTTCAAATTTAATTCATTACATATTTTTTCAAATTTATTTTTTTGAAATTTACTTTTTATCCCACCATGAACCAATCCCTCCACCCCGTATTCCTTTATTGCAGTAGTGAGAATGGATTTTAGCAATTCCACCTCTCTTTCAGTATCGTTAGATGTAGAGTCAATAGTTATTTGTGGAATATTCATCAAATCAGATTGTAATTTTGTCCATTTTAAATTTGGATGGTGTAACAAATGGCTTTCTTCAGATTTGGGAAACACACTCAGCAAACATTTTACTTCATGTCCTTGTTTTTTTGTCAAATAGATGGCATAAGTGCTATCTTTTCCTCCTGAAAACAATGCAGCTAATCTCAAGGTATCAGTAACACTATTCATTACAGACAAAATAACATAACTAAAATAAAATTTTCAGATGCTTCATTACTCATAATCCTCATCAACAATCAGACGGCTTTTCCGCTCATCATCAGCATCCAAAGTAAAATACAGTATGGATTATTTAGGTATAATTTTCCGCAAAAAGAAGGCTTTTTGAGGAAATCCTCAAAAATTCATCCAATTTACCAAATTTGGGACATGATGATCTATTTTTTATTCTATGAATGCATATAATGTATAGGAAGCTGATACGATATTTTCACTATCGGGTCATATCTGGCATCGGTTTACTGGTGAAGAATCCGTCGACACTACGTAAAGGATGCAACCAGCACTATTCAGCTTCCGAATTATTCTAAATTAAGAAAATGAGGTTAAATTAGATTTGGTCTATTATTTTGTCTTTTTGAGGAAAATTATTCTTCACCAATAACAAGCCCCGACAATCCTTGTATATTTTCCAAAGTTTCTTCAGTGAAATTTTTCATACTTCTCATTTTTATTAATTAAAAGTAGCAGGAATAATTCATTCATTAATTTGCAATATGCTCATAAATGATTTTCAGAATAATCATTAATAGGCCCTCAAAAGTAGTTCTCAACATGAGTAGAATAGGTTTAATCGAAGGATACGATCCTGAAAGAGCAAGAAAAGCTTTAGATTTACTTTTGAGAGACAGAAAAAATGAGTTTGAAGAAATAGCACGATCGATGCGAATTCCCACAAGCTCCGAAGAATGGGAAATTATTATTTTGAAATTCTGTTTAGATTTTGAACAATGTTTTGATATATGGATTGGAATAGAAGAACCAGATCAAACTAAAACCTACAAATGCATGACCATAATGCGCGAAATCGCAAAAGGGAAAAAAACAGTTACAGAAATTTCCCACATACAAAATGTGGCTTATAATATATACAAAGAATTCCACAACATATATCAAAGAACATCCTAAAAGGTTAAAAAAAATCTGATGCAAATAACATAAATCTAATTAAATTCTAAACAACGTATTGAAAAGAAAATATTTTAATAATTATTTTCAGGTAGGTGTGATTTTGTTGCTTTCAGTTTTTGCAATATCAAGCCAAATAAATTTAGAACAAGTAGAAGCTGTTGCATATTTTCCACCACCACTAAAACAAATCAAAGAAGGAGTAAGTCCCATCAACGTAACTTGTACTGAAGGTTTGGAACTAGTCCTAAAGCAAACAAATGGTCAACCTGCATGCCTGAAACCGACTAGTGTTGCCAAACTAATAGAACGAGGATGGGCAATTCATGTTTTACCAGACTATGATTCAGAAAACAACAATTCGGAAATTTTTGCTTTAGGAGAATATTCAGTAGAGACAGAAAATGTTTCATATTTTGATGGAGTCAAAGGATACCTTGCAAAGCCAGATGTTCACGGAGATTTTCCTGCAATTGTAATGATTCATGAATGGTGGGGTTTGAATGAGAACATCAAGGAAATGGCTAAAAAGCTAGCATCCCACGGATATGTGGTTTTAGCAGTAGATCTATACGAAGGAAACATAGGGACAACAGCAGATGAGGCAAGACAGTTAATGAGTTCCTTTGAGCAATCCCGATGGACTCAAAATATGAACACAGCAATACAATATTTGCAGGAAAACTATTCTCCTTCAAGTATTGGGTCAGTTGGGTGGTGTTTTGGTGGAGGTCAATCATTGAATCTTGCATTGAACAATAGCAACATGGATGCCACAGTTATTTACTATGGGCAATTAGTGACGGACCCTCAAGAATTAGATGTGATTGATTGGCCAATACTTGGTATATTTGCAGAATTAGATTCAGGAATCCCTCCTGAAACTGTTGCAAAGTTTGAAGAAGCTCTAACTGAAGCAAACATTGAAAACCAAATTTACATTTATCCGGGAGTCAACCATGCCTTTGCAAACCCTTCAGGGGATAGATATGCTCCCGAAGAATCCAAAGATGCTTGGAGTAAAACTGTTGAATTCCTAGAACAAAATCTTCAATAGATATTAAATTGAAATAGTGTTTTAGATGAAGGTACTTTCAACACTATGAATTGATAAAAAATAAAGGAAATAGCTAAAAATTAAATCAATGTAGGAATCTTGGAATCTTTTTTACTATATGAGCCAGAGAAACACGACCTGGTCCTGCAACTATGATTACCAAAAGGCCTGACAGAAGAATCAAATCAAGTTCGTATCCACCTTGTCCGGTAAGGTTAGAAGCTCCTCTTACTATGAAAATAGCGCCCAACATATCGATTGCCAAAATGGAGGCAGTTATTCTGTTAATCACCCCAATAATTAATACAGTTCCACCAGCAGTCTCAGCCAATGCAATTGGAATTTGCATTTCTGCAGGCATGCCGGCTGACCCAGTAAGGAAATTAACAAAACCAGGATTGAATTTTCCAACTCCATGAGCTATGAAAATCACTCCAATAACAGTCCTAAATCCCATAAAAGCTACATCATGAAGTTTATTTTCACGAAATATTGCCTCAGCCAACAATCTATTTTTGAAATTACCGAATAAAACCTTAACCCGCTTAGAAATCTAAAAAGGTAAGGATGACTTGAATTTTTAAATCAAAAATATCCAAAACACGAGGAAAATGTTTC
>JASFUC010000066.1:0-6964 GCA_050050475.1 Nitrosopumilaceae archaeon | reverse complement strand
AGCAACTCATGCCATGGAAGGACTAGATCCTCAATTTCACTCAAAGGTAAAAGAAGGAGATTTCATCTTATCTGGGAAAAATTTTGGTTGTGGTTCCTCTCGTGAACATGCCCCAATAGCTCTGTCTAATTCAGGAATAAAGGCGGTTCTTGCTCTTTCTTTTGCTCGAATATTTTATCGAAATTCCGTTGATGGGGCATTTCTACTTCCGATTGAAATTGAGGTAGATGCATATCAAGGAATTTCTGAAGGTGATGAAATCGAAATTGATATCAAATTAAATGAAATTAAAAATATAACAAAAGGTCAAACCTATAAAATGAAACCATTTTCGGAAATTATCGGAAAAATAATTGAAGCGGGTGGACTTTTCAAATACAAGCCAGATTAGATTGAAAATGGGGAAAACACTTTTTGAAAAAATCTGGGACTCTCATGTTGTTGTTGAAAAAGACAATGGACCTTCTTTGATTTATGTCGATAGGCATCTAGTTCATGAAGTAACTTCTCCACAAGCGTTTGATGGATTGCGAATAAATAACAGAAGGGTCAGAAGACCTGATTTGACAATAGCAACAATGGATCATAATGTTCCAACCACTGATCGAGGTTTGCCTATACTAGACCAGACATCCTCTGTCCAAATTAAAACCTTGGAAAAAAATTGTAAAGATTTTGGAATCAAATTATTTGACATAAATAGTCCTAATCAAGGAATTGTTCATGTTATCGGTCCTCAGCTGGGTATAACATTACCGGGATCTACAATTGTTTGCGGGGATAGTCATACATCTACACATGGTGCATTTGGGGCTCTGGCATTTGGAATTGGGACAAGTGATGTGGAGCATGTTTTGGCATCACAAACACTTTGGTTAGAAAAACCAAAATCATTTGAGATTAAAGTTGAAGGAAAACGAAAAAATCCTCATGCTGTAACTGCCAAAGACATCGTTTTGTCCATAATCAAAAATATTGGTACTGGCGGAGGAACTGGTACTGTGATAGAATACTCTGGTGAGGGTATAACTGATCTTTCCATGGAACAAAGAATGACAATATGCAATATGTCCATTGAAGCAGGAGCGAGAGCGGGTTTAGTTGCTCCTGATGAGAAGACCTTTGATTATCTTAGAAATCGAGAATATACTCCAGAAAACTATGATTTCCTTGTTGATTATTGGCGAGAACACCTAAAAACTGATTCTGATGCCAAATTTGATAAAACTTACACGCTGAACATTGATGAAATAGTGCCTCAGGTTAGTTGGGGGACTAACCCTGGTATGACATGTGATGTTACTTCATCAGTTCCTTATCCTGAAGACTTTGCCAAGGATGATTTGAATCAACAAAAGGCTGCTGAAAAATCTCTCCAATACATGGACTTAAAACCTGGAACACAGATAACTGATATTAAAATTGATAGAGTGTTTATTGGTTCATGCACCAATGCAAGATTAGAGGATTTAATCGAAGCATCCAAAGTGATTAAAGGAAAAAAAGTTTCTCAAAATGTCCGTGCAATGGTTGTTCCGGGGTCTCAAATGGTAAAAAGAAAGGCCGAAGAAATTGGATTAGATAAGATTTTCACCGATGCTAACTTTGAGTGGAGAGAAGCTGGTTGCAGTATGTGTTTGGGAATGAATCCTGACATTTTATCTCCTGGAGAAAGGTGCGCTAGCACATCTAATAGAAATTTCGAGGGAAGGCAAGGTACTGGAGGGAGAACACATTTGGTAAGTCCTATTATGGCAGCAGCAGCAGCTATTGAAGGTCATTTTGTAGATGTTAGGAAAATGGATTTGAGTTAGTATGGATGCATTTCAAAAAATTAAGACCATTGTTACTCCTCTTGATCAAGTAAATGTTGATACTGATCAAATTGTACCAAAACAATTTCTGAAGTTGGTTCAAAAATCAGGATTTGGAAAATATTTGTTTTATGATTGGAGGTATGACTCTAATGAACACCAAAAACCTGATTTTGTTTTAAACGACAAAAAATACCAAAATTCAAAAATTCTTGTAACCGGAGATAATTTTGGATGTGGGTCTAGCAGGGAACATGCAGTATGGGCATTACAAGATTATGGGTTCTCTGTAATTATCGCCCCTTCTTTTGCCGACATTTTTTATAGTAATTGCTTCAAAAATGGGATTCTACCTATAAAATTAGATGAAAAAATTGTTGATAAATTAAAAAATGAGACAGAAGAAGTTGAAGTTGATTTAGAAAATCAAATTTTGAGCACTCCTTCTGAAAATATTCGATTTGAAATTGATCCTTACAAAAAAAAGATACTTTTAGAAGGATTGGATGATATTGCTTTGACTCTCAAATATGAAAACGAAATAAGGAAATTTGAAAAAGATTCTATGATTCCATCTGTTTTATGATTTTGTTTACCTGTTTTTGATTCCTTTCTAATACCATGGGTGATTCTGCATCAATCCAATCATTCTTTCCAATATCAAATGCACTTATTTTTCCTTCCTTTGATAATCCTTCTAAAATGTCATAAGACAAGTTGATTTGTTTTTGTTTTGATTTTTCCTTTATTTTTTTAATCACTTCTTTTCCTAAAATGTAAATTCCCAAACATTCTGACATTGGTAAATCCATCATAGGTTTTTCTTTGAATTGTTTTATTACCCCATCTTTTACTATCGCAAATCCTGTCTCTTCTTTTCTTTGGGTCCTAGTTGCAATGCATGCACTGCTTTTCTTTTGCTTGAAAAACTTGTACATTTTTAACAGATCAAGTGCACATAAGTTATCTGCAAACCATAAGACAAATTCATTTTCGTTTTCAAGTTTTTTTCCAACATACAACAAATCTCCTCCTGTTCCACTTTGGGAATCTTGTACAAAGGATATTTTTTTATTCAATTTTAGCTTTTGATAGTAATTTTTTATTTGTCCTCCCAATCCTGTATAATCAGAAATTATGATGATTTCTTTGATTAAATCAAAAGAGTCTAGATATCTTACAACATAATCTATCAGGGGTTTGCCATTAATTGGTGTCATGGCTTTTGGAAAATATTCTGTATATGGTTTACCTCTAGTTCCTTTCCCACCGGCTAAAATTACAGCCTTCACGTTCTAACGATAAGATTTTTGTTTTCTTCGTCTAGCGCCTGGTCCGCCAAATTTCTTTGGTTCCTTTCTTCTAGCATCACCGCTAATCAAATACTTGTCAAAATCAGTAATTCTTTGCCTTAGGTCTTCTCTAGTTGATTTAGGTAATGGATGATCTTTTGGCTCTTTTTTAGATTTTGTCCATCCTGTTAGGGCTCTTGATATCCCAGTTGCTATTGCACTTGCTTGCCCCATTATCCCTCCACCTCTTACTCTAATTGAGATGTCAATTTTGTCTCTTAGGTCTCCAATAATTTCAAGTGGTGCTAGGATTACTTCTCTTGCAGTTTCTTGAGGAATCATTTCCACTGGGACATTGTTTATCCTAACTTTTCCTTTACCTTTTGTAATGTAAACATGTGCACTTGCAGTTTTTCGTGTTGCAAAATAAATTTCTGTTTTTGGTACTGTCATTCAGTCCACCCTATAGTTCTTCCAAGATCTGCCATGGTTGTATAATTAGAAGAAGATTTTCTAATCATAGCTTTTTCAAATTTAATTTTCTTAAGCGATTTTATCTCTTTTGGACTTCCAATGTATGTTCGAAGTCTCTTGTGGGCTTCTTTTCCAGAGGGCTTTTCTTTTGGTAACATGCCCCGAATCATCTTTTTCATTATTGTATCTGGTCTTCTTGGATGTTTTGGTCCATGTTTCCAATGGTTGATACTGTTAATTTCTAAAAATTCCCTATACTCATTTATGATATTACTTCTAGTACCACTGATCATTATCTTGTCGCAATTAACTATTGACACCCTGTTTCCTTTTATGAGTAATTTTGCGACTTGGGAAGAAAGCCTACCTGCAACATGATCTGTGGCGTCAACCACAATTGGCATATCTCTTGCAACAACGATTTCTTGACTAGCCAAGCAAAACCACTCCTTTTCCTGTTGGATGTTTTTCTATTAAATCTGAATATGAAATTAATTTTCCTCCATTTTCAATAACCTTAGCAGCTGCAGAGTCTGAGATGGAAAATGAACAAAGTGTTATCTTGTGTGAAATGTTTCCGGTTCCTAGAACCTTTCCTGGAAATACTATTGTATCATTATCTTTGGTTAATTGGTCAATCTTGTATAAATTGATGTCCCTTCTGGCAACAGATGGTTTAAGAGCATATTCTGCTAATTTTGCCCAAATTGGAGCATCATTCGTAGAGGAGGCTCTTTTGAACTCTTTTGCCATTTGTATTACTACTTGGCTAGTCATGTGAATAATTCGGTTTAAAACCCAAATATAATATGTATGCTTGGTTTACTCGTTCAACTCACCGATCGTTCTCTTGAACTCTTCAATATTCGCTCCAAGTTCATCTACGCCGGCTAAGATGATTTGTTCTGGATTTAAGGCACCGGTGGATTCTACGGTGAGGATTCTCTCATCTTCCTTTTCTGTTTCTACAAGAGTTGCTATGTTCGATGAATTCCATTTTGCATGTTCTCTGCCACGCCCAAGCCTTGCATAACATTCAACTTTCACTCTTTGTCCTGGTGCTAGCTGTACAATTGGAATTTTTTCTGATGTTGGCTTTACAGATTCGTCTTCAGATGTCAATTCATCGGTATAAACAGTTTTTGTAACATCGGTATCTCCAGAATCTAAGACAAGCATTACTTTACAATTTGAACATCCAGTTTCACTTTGACACTCACATTTTGATGGTTCATTGAATCTTTCAAGGTCCGTTTTTAGTGGAACTAAACCTAGTCTATGAGCAAGACCCTCATCAGGTAAAACTGACGAATTTTCAATAATATCTACAGTATCAATTGCAAAAACTGGTACTCCATTAAGGCATAATCGTCTAAGCGCATTTGCATATTGCAAGGGTACGCCTTTTAGCTTAATTGACATTTTGCGCTCATCTTTTGAAATAATCTCTAAAGAAGACAAATCTTATTCCAAAATTTTCAAAGTCCACATAAAAATCTAGCTAGTTTCGCCTATAGATAAATACTGATTTGTCTAACCCTATTCCATAATGGCCGATGTGACTGTGGTAAAGTATTCTTTTGAGGGTGAAAAATTTGAAATTTTGGTAAAACCAGATCCTGCATTAGACTATAAGCTAGGAAAGAAAAAGGACATTTCTTCTGTCCTTGTCTCAGATGATATTTACACTGATTCCTCAAAAGGGACAAAACCTTCCACTGAGAAATTATTAAAAGCCTTCAAAACCGAAGATCAAACCGAGATTGCACAGGTGATTCTAAAGAAAGGAGATCTTAATCTAACCACTGATCAAAGACGAAAAATGGTAGATGAAAAAAAGAAACAACTTGTCGAATTTATCGCCAAAACATATGTAGATCCAAGAACTCATTTACCTCACCCTCCATTGAGAATTGAACAAGCTCTTAAAGATGCTCGAGTTTCTGTAGATCCACAAAAAGGTGTTGATGATCAAGTCAAAGACATTGTCGAAAAACTTCGTTCTATAATTCCTCTTAAATCTGAAAATCTTTCATTAGAAATAACAATACCTGCTCAGTTTGCATCTCAATCTTATGCTGTTTTGAAATCTGTGGGTTCCTTAAAAAAAGAAGAATGGCAAAATAATGGTTCCTTAAAAGCAATACTTGAAATACCCGCTGCAGCAAGGCCAAACGTGATAGACAGATTAGGCTCTATAACAAAAGGCTCGGCTACAGTTGAGGTAATGCAATAATGGATAATAAAAGAAAATATGTTATACCTGGTGATGTTGTTACCACTGGCCCATTTAGACCAGAACAAAATGTAGTTTTAGAAGGAAATAAGATAATTTCAACCACCATTGGCATTTCCGAAATTTATGATGATTCAGTTAAGGTAATTTCCCTTACCGGAAAATATATTCCAAAAATAAACGACTTGGTTATTGGCAAAGTCATTTCTCATACCTCACTTTCTTGGGAACTTGATATCAATTCTTGCTATGTCGGTTTCTTACCTGCCCAGGATGTATTTGGAAGAGATTTTTCTGCTCATGCTGATGAACTAACTTCAAAATTAAAAGCCGGAGATTTGGTTGCTGCTAGAATAGCAAATTTTGACCGCACCCGTGATCCTTTGGTTACAATTGCAGATAGAGATCTGGGAAAAATCGATTCAGGAGACCTCATAAAAATTTCTCCAAGCAAAGTTCCACGATTGATAGGGAAGAGGGGAACTATGATTCAAACAATAGAGGGAGCTACAGACGCTGTAATTACCATTGGGCAAAATGGATGGGTAGTTGTTTCCTGTGAAAATCCCGAGGGATTATTAAAGGCCAAAAAAGCCATACAAATGGTAAATGAGCAAGCACATGTTGCCAATTTGACTGATCAAGTGAAAGAAATGTTAGAATCAAAAGGTGAATCATAATGGGTGGTCGAGAAAGTACTCTAGTATTATTAGATGAGAATGGCATTCGTTGTGATGGTAGAAAAATAGACGAACCACGTCGTATCATGATAAAAGCAGGTGGATTGAAAAATGCAGATGGATCCGCCTACATTGAATTTGGAGATAACAAAATTCTAGTTGGAGTTTTTGGTCCAAGAGATGTTCATCCAAAACATATGTCAGATACTGATACAGGAATCCTAAGAGTGAGATATCATATGGAGCCTTTCTCGGTAGGAGAGAGAAAAAACCCTGCACCTTCTAGGAGAGAAATTGAGATTTCTAAGGTCATTAAAGAAGCTCTATTGCCAGCAGTAATGTTGGAAAAATTCCCAAGAACTGCTGTAGATGTTTTCATAGAGGTACTTCAAGCTGATGGAGGAACTCGTTGTGCAGCATTATCTGCAGCATCCGTGGCTTTGGCCGATGCTGGAATTCCAATGAGGG
>JASFUC010000065.1:0-6980 GCA_050050475.1 Nitrosopumilaceae archaeon | reverse complement strand
AGATTGAAAATACCAAAGATTATGTTCTTGGCCTTTTTTCTGGAATAGTCATTAACCTTTTTGCCAACTATTGGGTAGGAGAGCATGAAGCGGGTCTACGACCTGAAGATCTCTCTTATCTTTACCACAAAATTTCTCAATCTAGTGAATTAATCACAAAAGGTCTTTTTGAATAATCTGAATTTCAAAAATAAATTCTGCACTATGAATGAACAAATTTTTCTAATTTCTAACTCAGACACTAGAAAAATATATGTCAAAAAACTAGTCCTTCTGTGCCTGAAAAAATAACTTCAGAGGATAGAGAACGTGTTGCGCTTTTACAACTAATTACTAATTCTAAACATGAATTCAACAAACTTTCTGTTTCTCAATTAACCAGATTGCAAGAACTTCTTGAAAAAAAAGATTACAGCCATAGCAAAAAAGCACATAAATCAAAATTAAAACTTCTAGCAAAAATCAATGTCAGGCTTTATGAATTAGAAGAAGGAAGATCAGTAATGTAAAATCTCAAGTAGGTACAAATAGTAAAAAGAATATGTGTTATCGTGACAAAAAATCACCTTTCAACTGAAACTAGTCCTTACCTTCTTCAACATGCAAATAATCCTGTTGATTGGTATACCTGGAATGACGAGGCATTATCAAGAGCAAAAAAAGAAAACAAACCAATCTTTCTTAGTATTGGTTATAGTGCATGTCACTGGTGTCACGTGATGGCACATGAATCTTTTGAAAATGAAGACATAGCTCGATTCATGAATGAAAATTATGTGAATATCAAAGTAGATAGAGAAGAAAGGCCCGACATTGATGATATTTATCAAAAAGTTTGTCAAATTGCAACTGGACAAGGGGGGTGGCCTTTGAGTATTTTTCTAACACCTGATCAAAAACCATTCTACGTTGGCACATATTTTCCAGTTTTGGATTCTTATGGTCGACCTGGATTTGGAAGTATCTTAAGACAACTGTCTCAGGCATGGAAAGAAAAACCAAGAGACATAGAAAAGTCGGCAAACAATTTCCTTGATGCTCTTAACAAAACCGAAACCATACAGACTCCTGCTAAATTGGAGAGAATTTTACTTGATGAGGCCGCAATGAATTTGTTTCAATTGGGGGATTTTTCTAATGGTGGGTTTGGAGGTGCTCCAAAATTTCCAAATGCCGCAAATGTTTCTTTTTTGTTTAGATATGCCAAGCTCACTGGTTTATCTAAATTCCAAGAATTTTCCCTGAAGACTCTCAAAAAAATGGCAAAAGGAGGAATTTTTGACCAAATCGGTGGTGGATTTCATAGGTATTCAACTGATGCTAAATGGCTTGTTCCTCACTTTGAAAAAATGCTATATGACAATGCGTTAATTCCCGTTAATTATGCAGAAGCATATCAAATAACAAAGGACCCATTTTATTTGGAAATTCTCAAAAAAACTCTGGATTTTGTTGCACGTGAGATGACTTCTCCCGAAGGTGGTTTCTATTCTGCATATGATGCAGATTCTGATGGGGTTGAGGGAAAGTTCTATGTGTGGAGTAAAAATGAAATTAAAAATATTCTTGGAGATGACTCTGATATTTTTTGCTTGTATTATGATGTTACAGATGGTGGAAACTGGGAAGGACAAAACATTTTGTGCAATAACATCAACATATCGACTGTGGCATTCAATTTTGGAATAAATGAAGACAAGGTCAGGGAAATACTTGATTCGTGCTCTAAAAAACTACTTGATGTTCGTGACAAAAGAGTTCCTCCTGGACTAGACGACAAAATCCTCACTTCTTGGAATGCACTTATGATTACTGCATTTGCAAAAGGATATAGAGTTACGGGAGATGCACGATATCTTGGCTGTGCTAAAAACTGCGTTTCTTTTATCGAAAACAATCTGTTTGTTGGCGGAATTTTATGTAGAACATTCAAAAATGGAAATGCCAAAATTGATGGGTATTTGGAAGATTATTCATATTTTGCAAATTCACTACTTGATGTTTTTGAGATTTTACCAAATACCCAATACCTTGATCTTGCAATACGTCTAGGACATTATCTGATTGACCACTTTTGGGATGAAAAAACCGACAGTTTTTACATGACATCTGATACTCATGAGTCCCTTATTGTTCGACCAAAAAGCAACTATGATTTGTCTTTGCCCTCTGGAAATTCAGTCTCATGTTTGGTCATGCTGAGATTGTTCCACTTAACACAGGAACAAAAGTTCCTCAAAATCGCTACCAAAATCATGGAATCTCAGGCTCAAATGGCAGCTGAGAATCCATTTGGTTTTGGATTTTTGCTAAATACAATTTTCATGTACATACAAAAACCCATAGAAATCACTATGCTTAATGACGCTGATAAAGAAATTAAAAACTATCTGGAAAAATCGTTTCTTCCTGAATCTATCTTTGTATCTATAACCAAACCAGATCAGCTAGAAAAATTATCAAAACACACTTTTTTTGCGGGAAAAAATTATGATTCAAAAAAAACCAATGTTTTTGTTTGTAAAGATTTTACCTGCTCTTTACCTCTTCAAACAATCGATGAGATTAAAAAAGCAATCGAATAAAAAAATCCATCAGATTTTTGCCAAATCTATCTTTAATACTTCGCTTACTTGCGGTCTTCCCAAACGCTCGTATCTACTTTTTGGCATGGCCATAGTCATTTGTGTTTGCTGATAGCTTTTCACATTGATTGTTGGTTGGGCTTGAAGAATTGCCTCAAGTAAAGGCATGATTTGCTCTTTTGTCTCAGAATCTAGCTTTTTGGCAACATTTTCGATTATCATTTGTTTTTGTGATATGGGCTCGGTTGATACGTTCTCAATCAGAGTAATCTGAATCATCTGACCATTATCTACTATTTGGGTAATTTTGAATTCGTTTGTAGCTGACAATAAATTCTTAGATTTGTCTCATGATTTATCTTTAACGTAATGCAAAGAATAACGAAACAAAGGCAATCGCAATTGATGCTGATACCCCTAGGGCAAAAATAATTTTACTTCCGTCTATTCTCATGCATAATTTTTATTTAAAATCCAATTAAATTGTAGCTATGGTGATTACTGAGGATTTCTACGCAATTGTTTTAATACAAAATCGCCTATTATGGGTGTCAAAAAAGACAAACTGTGTGTAATTGTCTTCCAAAACAACATTCCTAGGAGGGGAATGTCTGACTAGGCATTCCCAAAATTATTCTGACTTAGATTTGTTTTCCACTGGGGATTCAAGTTTTGGATGTGAATTTTCATCGCTTTTCTCAAGGAGTGATTTTTTTATCAAAGGTGCTTTTTCCTTTATGATCATGTTGAATTCTTTCATGTCTTCTAAACTGGGTGACTGCTGCTGATTCTGGTAGGCTTGCAAAAATCCTGAATAAACGCACCCTGCAATAATTCCAAATGCTGTGTCGGAAACTGATTCGACTTCGGGCAAATAGTTTTCTGCAATCTGCCTGTATGATTGAGACTCGCTAATGTAGTACTCTATTAAACTGTCAATGAACTCTCGATTTTCCTTGGAGATTGTCATTGCTTTACTTGTTTTTTTCTTTATTTAACCATCTCGAGTAAATTGTTATTTATTCATGAATCATTGGTTTGGTGTTGTGGAAATTAGATCTAGATGAAGAGTATTTTAGAATATATGATTCAAAGAAAATGATAGCGGGTTATTTTGATCCTGATTATGGAGAGATTTTTCCAAAAAACAAATCTGATGAAATAATTTCACAAATGCTAAAAAATCATGACAAAATATCTGGAGGGTTTATTATGGTTCCAATGGTAAAATTTGGTTTGTTTGATACCGATTTGGAGGCTGACATTGATACGGTGGAAACTCATGTCACATCTGTCTTAGGCAGACTAAAAAAATGGCGAATATTTCTCTCTGAAAATAATCTCAAAATTCATTTTATTAGAATCTCACACACTGATCAAGATATGCTTACCATAACGTTCCCATTTAAGTTCTCAAAACCGACTCCCCTGGATGAAAAGGAAATTGCTTCAGAGATTAGCCCTATTTTGGATTTGTTGCAGAAATTAAATTTACTATGAATCTTCCAGAATACCTTGTTATTCCGATATATGCTGAAACCGAACCTGCAAGCAAAGCCAAAGAACCAATAGAAAACTCCGGGGCTGCAGCATATTCTTCTGATTCTGCAATTACTGTATAGTCAGTCACCTCCGAGATTTGGTTCTTATCGGGCATTGATACTGCAAAAAACGTATCGTGCTCTGTTCTCAAATAATCCGGCTCTGGATGGACTCGAGAGACTGAGGCAACATTTCCTTGTTTGTCATAAAGGGTTACTATTACTGCAACAGTGTTTGCAGTATTCTCTCCTTTGTTTTCTACAGTGCCCGAAATTATTATGTTGTCTAGGTTGTCTCTTGTTAGTTTTGACGATGTAATGCCTATTACCTGCCCTTTAGGCTCGGTAACAGAATAATCAAAATCAAGAGAATATGACTCTATTTCATTTGGTTTTACATCCGTGAAAATAATATCAAATGGTCCTTTCATTTCTGGCATTATGGTATTTACAAGCGAGTGGGTTTCTTTAGTAGTTATGACATTCTGGTTCTTATCATATAAGGTCACAAAAACGCTAACTTGGTTTAATGGTAACTTTAGTCCATTTTGAATCTCACCTACTACATGAAACGCCCCATCATCTCCAATGTATTGCTGGTCGTTTTGTATTAATACATCTGCAAAGGCCGATGGCAAAAGAAAAGTCAAGCCGATTAGCAGTATGATGTATTTTTTCATAATTTTTGACTATGTGTGATCTTTAAAGAAGTTTATGGTGCGTAACCTTTTTTCATTTGAGTGGACTATTTTGGATTTTTCAAGAATTCCTCTAACTGGCATTTGCTAGAGCAATGAGTCAGAAATTTGCTATTCAAAACCTTTCCACAATGTTTACAACTGTTCAATCTATCGCCATAGGTAATTTGGGTGATAAATTATTAAACCTACATGTCAGTCTTTAATTTTTGTTACATTTTAAAATTTCAAGCTAAGGCTGTACTCCTGTCTTGGCAGAATAATATTCTACAAGACCGTTCATTTCGTACTCCAAAGCTTGCTGATATTGTGCATCTGATCTAATCTTGTAAGATTCATCTCCTGTTTTCATCCACTCTATGAACTGTTTATCGCTGTCAAGCTGAGTCTCTGAGGACAACTTTAACAAATCCACAGAAGATTCAAAGGATTCTGGCGGAATCAGCCCATCGTATCGTAAGATTATTTTTTCAAATTCCTCAACATGTTTTTCATAAAATTGGAATAATTCTTCTTTTGATATGGACCCTTCTTCCCACTGTGCTTTTTTAGAATAAAACTGAGTTTGCAAATCTTTCACATCATTCTGAATTTTTTCTAATTCTGTTCCAAACACAAATCCCTTTTGTCTTGTTTGCTCTGCAGAATAATTGTAAAAAATTATGCCTGCAACTACAGCTATTGCAATTACTGCTATTATGATATTTTGCTTTTTTTTCTTTTTCAAGACTAATCGGTATAGTTTCCGTTCTCATCTAACTTTAGCTCTATTGTCATTAAAGTTCCGCTGATAAATGAATCATTTCGGATCGTTCTTACACGAGCAACATCAAGATGATAAGGCCAAATTTCAACTACAATTGCCCCTACTTTGACATCTTCAGGAGCATCTGTCAAAACTATGTCTTCTTTTTTTATTCCATAGTTCTCTAAAGTATGAAGGGAATGCTCTACTAAAGGCTCTGGATTGTTGTGATTAATTGCCCACACAGTTCCTTCGTAATCTATTTTTTCCAATTCGTTTTAGACAGAAATTGACTCCTATAACAATTAATCGTCTCAAGGTTTTGATTCTATTTTTTATACAAACTATGAAAAATTAAATCTTCTACAGGTTTGAAAAAAATTCTTGTTACTTTTGAGTCCTTTATTTGTCACAAATTCTGACAGTTCCAAGTGAAGGGATTGTTAATTTAGTTTGGTTCCATGAAGTTAAATCCTTGAAAGTTTTCTAGAGGCTTTGCGTAATGGGTAGATAATCCCAGAATTTCGTACCTGAAAAATTGTAAAGGAGTCTATGAATAATCAGGAAAATTATGATCCTACTCATGCGTACAAAATTCTCCATAATCTAGGATATTATCAGAATTGAATCTCATCAAGATGAATTAATAGGATATGATAGTAGTAAATTTGTCTTGCATAAAATTTTGTTTTTATTGATTATTGGATCGATGTTTTGTTTAATCACAACTTCAATTCCAAGTGCATATGCAGATGATATGAAAATTGAACAAGCTTGTACTGGAGAAGGGTGGTCTGCAACAATTACTGATATTCAAGGAAATCCTTTGGTAAATGTCCGCGTGGGAACTTTGGATAGGATCTCTTCATCAAGTCCTGAAGAATCCTTCTATACTGATGAGAATGGTTATGTGGTAATCCCTCATGCATCAATTACGGGTTTTGTTAAAGTTACTAAAGGTGGGTATAACGACCAAAAATTCTCGATAAGTTGTGAAGGACAGATAGGATTTTTGACTTATCAAAACAATATGGAAGGATTTCAACTCCAATATCCTTCAGATTGGGTAAAAGAAATTCCTCCTAATCCTTTTTTAAAAGTGGTTTTTGTTTCTCCGTCAGAATATTCTGGAGATGTATTTTTTGAAAATGTAATGGTTGGCACTGAAAATTTATCCCCAAATACTGATTTGGAAGAATACACAAAATTAGTAAAGACCAACACATTTAGTTATAATACTCAAATTTTAGAGTCCAGAGGGACTACCATGTCGGGCCATCCTGCTCACAGAGTTCTCTTTATTGAGGATGATGTTCAAGCTTTAATTGTTTGGACAATTGTAGATTCAAAAGCTTATTTCATGGCTTTTAATGCATCTACGGAAACTTTTTCTAAATATGAAAAGGTTTTT
>JASFUC010000064.1:0-7157 GCA_050050475.1 Nitrosopumilaceae archaeon | reverse complement strand
TCCTACCGAAATTACAGAATCTGAGGATCCATTATTCATACTATATACTTCAGGAACAACTGGAAAACCAAAAGGTGTAGTTCATGTTCATGGTGGATTTTCTGTTTTTGCAGGACACCAGTCTTCCTTTCTAATTGATACGGGGCCTGAAGATGTAATATTATGGCCTGCAGACATTGGCTGGATAACGGGTCTGGTTTGGAATGTTTATGGACTCCTCATCCAGGGGGCCAGCGCAGTAATCTATGATGGTTCATTGGATTATCCGGATTTTAATCGTATTTGGGACCTTCTTGAAAAATATAACGTAACCATTTTTGGTATTTCTCCTACTGCAGTTCGAATGTTTAAAAAAAATAATGTTGCTCCATTAAAGAACCACAAACTAGACAAAATCAAAAACATTCCAACAACTGGAGAACCTTTGGATGAAGATTCTTGGTGGTGGCTTTTTGATAAGGTGGGAAATAAAAAAATTCCAATAATGAATTTGTCTGGTGGCACTGAAATTGGCGGTGCGATGCTATCTGTACTTCCTGGAATGAAAATCAAACCTTCTACAGTGGGGATGCCTTGCCCTGGAATTAACTTGGATGTTGTTGACGATGATGGAAATTCTGTTAGGGAGAAAGATGGGTATCTTGTAATTAAAACTCCATGGCCTGCCATGACGAGAGGATTGCTAAATAATAATGAAAGATATTTGGAAACTTATTGGAATAAATTTGAAAACATGTGGTTTCACGGCGATTATGTTTTTGTTGACGATGATGGCTTATGGTACATGAAAGGAAGAACTGATGACGTCATTAATGTCTCGGGTCACAGGATGAGTACTGCAGAAATTGAGCACACTGCAATCGGACATGATAAAATATCTGATGCTGCATCTATTGCAGTTCCAGATGAAATAACTGGAGAAGCACTAATTTTATTCGTAGTCCCTGAGGATAAGAGAGCTGAAAATTTAGAGCAAGAAATTTCAAAATACATCTCTCTAAGGATTGGTAAGATAGCAAGGCCAAAAGCTGTTTACATTCTGTCTGATCTTCCAAAAACTCGTACTGGAAAAATCATGAGAAGGTTGTTAAAATCCAAGTTACTAGGATTGGAATTGGGCGATTTGTCATCCCTTGAGAACCCCGAAGTATTGAGCGAAATCCAAGAATTAAGTTGAAAAAGTTAACTTTTTGATATTTTCTATTTAACATCCACCGGCTTTATCCTCAAAACAAAAACAAGTTCATTGAAGTTTGTAGTAGACCAGCAAGTAGAGGATATCGAGCTTCCTGAAAATCTAAAATTAAATACATTTTTACAGGAATTTCATTCCAATTGCCCATACCCTGAGTGCTCTTTTGGATTTTATGGATTTGCTTTTGGTCAATCCCCGTTCCCTGTCCCCTCTGTGATTCAGAAAAGACTGGTGGCCAATGCAGACAAGGGTGCATATGCCCCAGTACCAGGAATTCCTGAATTGCGGGAGGCCATATCAAAATACAATAAACATTATTTTGGATTAGACATAGCATCAGAGAGAATCTATGTTGGACCAGGAACAAAGGAATTAATTTTCAATTTACTTGAGATCCTGCATGGAACAGTAATTTTACCTACTCCTGCTTGGTTAGGATACCTTCCACAGATTAGATTTTTGAAAAAAAACTATCATATGCTACCATCTCGCGCAAACGGAAAAATCTCTCCAAACGATCTTAGAAAACTATCTCTTAGGTTACACGACAGACAAAAAATATTGATTTTAAACAACCCTCATAATCCAACAGGGATAGTATATGACAGGCTAGATCTTGAGGAAATTGCAGATGTGTGTCGGGAACAAGAAATTACAATAATCTCTGATGAAATTTATGCACAAACTACATTTGACTTTTCAAAATTTGAAAGCATGGGAAAAATTTATCCTGAAGGAACCTTTGTAACAAATGGATTATCAAAATCTCATGCTGCTGGCGGTTACAGATTAGGCTATGTTATTTTTCCACAACATGCTTTAGAGGTCCGACGTCAATTTAAAAAAATCCTTGCAACCGAATACACTGCAGTATCCACGCCAATCCAACATGCAGCAGTAGCTGGATTTGAGATTAGCTCCGAGTTAGATGATTATTTTAAGACAACAAGAAACATACATCAAATAATAGGAGATTACACATACCATGCATTAAATGCAATTGATGGAATAAAGGCATTAAAGCCGGAAGGCACATTTTATCTTCTTGCAGATTTTAATTCGTTTGCAACTGAATTGCAAAAACTAAGGATAGATACATCTCAAAAACTATCCGAAGCCCTAATTGTTCATCCATACCATACTGCCATAGTAGGTGGCGACAGTCTGGTTTTGGAAAGAAATGATTACCGCGCAAGAATTGCTTATGTGGATTATGATGGAAAAAAAGTTTTCCAAAATTATAAAAACAAAAATCCAAAAACATCTTCTGAAAAATCAGCCTTTGTAGAGTCCAATGCACCAAAGGTAGTGTCAGGAATCAAGATGATTGAAAGATTTTTTGATGACGTTGAAAAAAAGGCAAAGCTTGACCAATTTGGAAAGACTTCTACCAACGCTTAATCACCTGGATTTTTCTAATTTTTCTTTTAGTTTATCGTATTCCTCCATTGTAATTTCTCCCTTAGCTAGTCTTGTTTGGATAATCCCCAAGGGATTTGAATCAATAATGGGCGAAAGAAATTTTTTCCTAATAATGTCTTTGTTAATGGAAATATGTTTTGAATTGGTATCTACTTTCTTTTTAATTCCGTACACTGCTCCAAATAATATGGCCAATCCTCCAATAGCCAAACCCATGTGAGCTAGGTCGCTATTATCCTCTTGGTTTTTTGGTGCAGAAACAATAGATGATGCCTCGGCTTTTGGAATAAATTCTGTTTTTATAATATCTTCGGTCTTTTCTGTTTTTTCTGGGATGGTGTAACCCACTGCTTTTTCAATTGTAAGTCCAGGATAATTTCTATCAAACCAAGACTTGTAATTGGGCTCGTTATAATATCTGTCCAAGTAATATTGCGGATCCCTAGTTTGATCAACAAAATCTGCAATTTCAGAAGCATGATTTGTTGTTTTCTGCATAGACTCGGATTTTGTAATTGTTGTATCATACGTTAAAGTTGATTCCAGATTTTTTTTATTTTCCGTTAAGGCAACATCAAAAAAATTCTCTTCGTTAGTTAATGAAGTATTTTCTATGGACTCAAAATTTTCCGTTATATGAAAAGATTGAATTTTTGCCTCTGTTATGTTTAGAACAAAGGCTGTGGCATTATATTTTCCTAAAACTTCAAAATCTTTAGTTATTGGAATGGTTTTCTCAAAAGAACTATCTCCTCGAACTATTGCCTGACTCAGAAGGATAAACCTATCATTAGGATCTCTAATCACAATGGAGACTAGTCCTGAGGAATCCTCAGAAACACTCCCATGAAGGTTAATGTATTCCTCTTTAGTGTATGATTCTTTATCTAATTGAAATTGGGTAACCTCGCCAAAAGCAGGCAAAGAACTTGAAATCAAAATTAGAATAGTTAAAACAAACAGAAATTTTTTGGACATACATGCTTTATGGCATTTTTCCTTTTAAAAAAAACGTAGAATTGTTATGAATCCTAACATGGCAATGTTTAAAATTAATTATTTTAGTTTAATCCGATCAAACTTAGGATTACATCTCCAAATAACAATTGAATAATGAACCCTCCTAAAATAAAAATCATAAAAGGCAATCCTGGAGTTACCCATGTGTCTGGTGTGGTACAATATTCTGCCGTATCAGAGTTATGCAAAGCAATATTCAGTCGTTTTTTCTTTCCAACTTGAGTCTCAAGAGAAAAACTGTATTTAGGGTTCTTTGATCTGTATCCTAAGAACATTGCAAAAATTTTCTTGGAGGTTGTTTCATCAAAGTCATGAAAAATATCTTCCTTTCTCAAAATCAGGATAGAGTTTCTAATGAAATTAATCAGCATTGGCGATGTGGAAAGTAATGCACTATTCACCACAATAGAAAATGGACTTACTACTGAATCTGTTAATGTTGCCATTGGAGCCAATGCAGAAAGCACTATTAGACCAAGGGCATCTGCACCTCCAAACAAACCGAATCTCCATAATATGAGGACAAGTGGTGCAACAATTAAGGCAAATCCCACTCCAAATGCAGCTTCAATTATGTTTGGCTCGAAGAATAAAAGAATTCCTGAAATTGCCCCAAAAATAATCCATATTAAATCTGAAATTTCTCGACTCTTGATATCTATGATGGTAGCAGTTCCCAGCATCGCTAGAGCAAATAAAATTCTAATGTGCAAAATGTCAAGTTCTATCATGATTTACTTCCCCTTCTATTACATTTGTAATTAATTATCTAACATATCTGATTTTTGTTTCATTTTTTTTACTCTTGCTTTGAAATTTTTTCTTAATTTTTCAGTTTTTTTATATTTTCTCATTGCAGTCTCAAATTTTGATATCTCTGTTTTTGAATATTTACTTATATTTTCAAAGGATTTCCATAATTCCACCATGTCGTTTTTTAAAATTTTTAATTCCTCGATTCTTTTTTGTTGATTTGTAATTATTGATTCAATCGCCATGTCAATTTCCACTGCGGAAAATTTAGTTGGTTTTTGAATCGACGGAGTAACAATGCCTTTTGCTTCCAAATTGGACAGCAAATGATAAGTTTCGGTTCTTGGTATATTTTCATTTTTTGAAATCTCTAATGCCTTTTGAGGGCCGCTTTTACTCAAGTATACATAAATTTTTGATTCATTTTTTGTCAAACCAAAATCACGAAGCTTTTCTTGCAAAGCTAAAACAAGCTGCTCTTGATTACTTGCGCTATTGGCAATTGCTTCTTCAATTTCCATAAATTGTAATATTTTAAATGTAACATAAGGGGGAACATGTAATTTGATATGACACACAGAATTTTGGCACTTATGTGACAACTTTTTATAAAATATCCTTTACTACACATTATTGATTCGTGCTGTAGTGGTAGATGATGAAAAAGAAACCATTCAGCTTTTCAGTGAATTGCTTACGAGTAATGGGATTAAGGTTGTGGGCAAGGGCTACAATGGGCAAGACGCTGTATTTCTCTACCAAAAACTAAAGCCTGATGTGCTGTTTTTGGATATTGTGATGCCCGTTTATGATGGCATTTACGCAATCAAGCAAATTCGAGATAATCATTCAGATGCAAAAATTATCGCCATCTATGATAAACTAAGTGTGGGAAAAGAAATTGAATTAAATCGACTAAATCCTTCAGAAATAATACGAGAGCCAATAGATATTGATGATATTTTGAGAAAAACACACAAACTTTGTTCTCCGTCAGGCGATTCATTAGATGAAATGAAAAGAACTATGGTCACACTGGCCATAAAAAACACCTTTTTGGAGCTAGGATTAGAGGAATTTGATAAAATCGTGATGATGCTTCAAAAAGACTACAATTCTTCCTTGGAGGACTGCTATGATAATCCTGAATTCTTAAAACAGGTTTTAAAAGATTTGCTAGGTGATTCTTACAACGACGTCTTAAATTCCCTAAAAGAAAATATCAAAAATATCTCCTCACACAAATCCACTGAAAACTTCTTAGATGCCCTAAGTAACTAAAACCTCTATAGAGGGTCATCTTTCTTTGATGATGGGTATTTTCTCTTTGATTGCTTCTATTTTTTCTGAAAATTCTAACCTTTCGAATATTTCATCAATTCTGTCAAGAGCGTTTTCAATTGCAGGAACTCTTTCGGCTAATGGTTCAAGCAAACTTCTCTTTCTTAATAAGATCCCACTTCCAATTACGACTCCGGGAATTAAAATAAATCCTAGATTGTTTTCTACAATGTTTTCTTCATGCTCTGAAACAATTTGTGGTGTTTCTCCTGGTTTTTGTATGGAAATTTCTTTTGTGACCGATATTTGATCAAATTCATTTGTGGTTGCCTTGATAATGATATTCTCCGTGTCTTTAGAAACTAATGTGACCTTGATTTTACCATTACCGTCGGTAATTTCTGATATTTTCTGAATTTCAGCCCCTTGAATATCCCAATTAACTTTCACATTGCTTAACGGAAAATCTAATAATTTAGCATCTAGTACCAAATCAAAAACTTCTCCTACTGGAATGGAATTCACTGTGGAGATGATTAAAGTTGGAGTTGTTTCTACAGTATTAATACTGAATTTAGATAAAGGGAAATCGCTTGCAAGTACAGAAATTTCTGTTTCTACAGCTTGTTTTGGAATTATATCGAAGAAAGATACATGTTCTCCTTTCTTTATGGTGACCGTATGAGGTATCTCAACTGTGTTGTCGTCTGCTGCAATTCTAAACTCCGTATCTTTATTTGCAAATAATGGATTACCATTACTGTCTTGTATTTGTAAAGATAATGTGTTTTTCATACCGGACAATAGGTGATCAGGGAATGTTAATTCAATTTTTTTTGGTTTTGGGGATTCGGCATTAAGATCAAATGTAGAAGTATATTCATTTGCTTGAAATTCTAAATTGACTTTTCCTTCTTTTAGTGATTGTGAGGATAATAATGCTATTGATTGCCCCTCGCTAACTGTTTCTACAGATGTTTTGATATATTCACTTGGACTCATAACAATATTTGATGTGTCAGGAAAATACCAACTTGCATTATCTTCATCAATCAAGTATGCCATCATTGGAAAACTTGTTTTTGGCATTATTTTAGAAACAAGAGGTTCGGAAACCAATTTTAATTCATTTTTTTCTGGACCAAAAACAGTTGGAACCACTGTTTCTTTCTCTTCGCCAAAAATTGTAATTTCTAGTATGTCTGGTTTGGTTGTACCTAATTTTCCATAAATTAGTTTTGCACCAGACCCCGTCTCCATTCGATCATCGGATATGGTCAAGGCATCTCTGTTTGATGAATTGATTTCTGATTCTACGGTTTTTAGATTGATTAACGCAACTCCGTGGGTATCTGACGGGTATAGTACTCCAATTAGCTGCTCATCTCCTGATGCCAACATTGGTATTGTTTGTAATTTGGTTAACGGTTCATCCACGTCAGGTGTCAAAACAGTTTTGAATTCAACGGAATCAGAAACCAAGTAG
>JASFUC010000063.1:0-7284 GCA_050050475.1 Nitrosopumilaceae archaeon | reverse complement strand
TTCCCAAAAATCTGGTACTTGAAAAACCAATTCATGTGGTGATTTGCCTATCTGAAGATGGAATTTCCACTATTGCCAGAAATATTGTATTTGCTGATGAAAGTAGCAAAGCTACAATTGTTCAGGAACTTTATTCTGGTAAATCCGAAAAACAGCAGGCCTATCTTGAACTA
The DNA here is from genome assembly GCA_050050475.1 of Nitrosopumilaceae archaeon. GTDB lineage: Archaea > Thermoproteota > Nitrososphaeria > Nitrososphaerales > Nitrosopumilaceae > Nitrosomaritimum. Next base: position 7,111 of record JASFUC010000063.1, on the reverse strand, counting down.
TTCAATACAAACGCAGCTTCAAACTCTCATCTTGATATAACGACGCTTCAAATGATGGATCAAAGCTCAGTTAATTTCTCAACTAGACGAACTGACCTTGGTCAAGATGCCAAGGTCAATTGGTATTCTGGATTGTTTGGCTCAGAATTGTCTAGATACAAAATTGACTATCATCTAAATGGCTCGGGCGCATCTGCAAATGATTCAGAAGTGATTTTTGGGAACAATGAGCAATCATTTGACATTCAAACTGATGTAAATCATGAAGCTCCTGCCACCGAAGGAAGGGTGGTTGAAAAATCTATTTTACGAAATAAATCAAAGTCTCTTTTCAAAGGAATGATTAGAATCAAAGAAAATGCCGCAAAATCAAACTCCTTTTTGTCTGGACGCTCTATCCTACTCGATAAGGATGCAAAATCAGATGCAATTCCTGGACTCGAGATTTTCACAAACGATGTCAAGGCAACTCACTCTGCATCCGTAGCTCAAATAGATGAAGAACAAATTTTCTATCTTAAGACCCGATGTCTTAGCCAGGAGGAAGCAGAAAGAACAATTGTTGAAGGATTCTTAGAACCTCTATCAAGAAAAATGTCTTTTCAGGTAAGAGCCTGGATTGCGTATTTGATTGAATCAAAATGGGATGAAAAGGAGCTAACCATAAACACTGACGAAGAACTTGCCAAATTTGTTGAAGTTGAGGAAACTCGTTACAACGAAGATTCAGAGATGGAACAGCACTACAAATACAGGTGATAAGGTTGTCTCAATGGATTAAAGCTTGTAGTTTAGATCAAGTAAAAGAAGGACAATTATTCGGATTTCGCTCTGATGATAAAAAAATTCTTCTTGCTAATCAAAAAGGAAAAATTTTTGCAACAGACTTGATATGTACACATGCTGATGCAGACCTCTCTACTGGATTTCTAAATGATGAAGGAGTGCGATGTCCTTTACATCTTTCAGTTTTTAATTTGCAAGATGGTAAACCACAAAATCTTCCAGCCGAAATTCCGCTAAAAACATACAATGTTAAAATAGAACAAGACGAGATTTACGTGGAGGTTTAGATAATGCAAAGTGCCCAAACATCTTTTGAAAATTTAAGAAAGGATTTTCCAATCTTATCTAGAACTGTAAGGGAAAATAAAACTCTAGTATATCTGGACAATGCCTCTACCACTCAAAAACCAAATCAAGTAATTGATGCCATCAATGATTACTATAGAAACCATAATGCCAACATACACCGAGCAGTTTATGCACTAGCTGAAGAGGCTACAGAACTTTATGAACAAACCCGAGACAAAGTTGCAAACTTCATCAATGTAAAAAATAGAGATGAAATTATTTTTGTAAGGGGGACAACTGAGGCAATTAATTTAGTTGCATATGCTTGGGGACGTGCCCATGTTAAGGAAGGAGACATTATTGTTACTACTGAATATGAACACCACAGTAACATTGTACCATGGCAACTATTGACTCAAGAAAAAGGTGCCAAAATAGAGTACATTGGTATGGATGACAATGGTGAGTTAATCCTAGATGATCTTGATAAATATCTTGCAACGGGTAAAGTCAAACTTGTAACTTTTAGTTTAATGTCAAATGTTTTGGGAACTATATCTGATTCTGATGCAATAATATCAAAATGCAAAAAGGCGGGTGTCTTGACACTGGTTGATGGAGCTCAAGCCGTTCCTCACATGAAAGTTGATTTGGAAAAGTTAGGCTGTGACTTTTTTGCCTTTTCAGGACATAAGATGCTAGGTCCTACCGGTATTGGAATCTTGTGGGTAAAAAAATCTGTCTTGGAAACCATGAATCCTTTTCATGGTGGAGGGGATATGATTAGAGAAGTTCACAAATATGAAACTACATGGAATGATTTGCCCTACAAATTTGAAGCAGGCACTCCAAATATTGCAGATGTAATTGGATTGGGTGCTGCCATTGACTATCTTTCCAAGATTGGAATGGATAACATACGACAACATGAAATTGATTTGACTACTTATGCTCTTGAAAAATTGTCTCAAGTCAAGGGGCTGCATGTGTATGGAACAAAAGATATTACAAAACGTGGTGGGGTGATCTCATTTAATTTTGCAGATGTTCATCCACATGATGTTGCTCAAATTATTGATGCAGAGGGAATTGCAGTACGATCTGGCCACCATTGTGCCCAAGTGCTCATGGAAAGACTAAATGTTGCTGCAACGTCCCGTGCAAGCTTTTACATTTACAATACCAAGGAAGAAGTTGATAAATTAATTAATTCATTAAATAAGGTGGCAGAGGTATTCAAACTATGAGCAACGCTGACATTTACCATGAAATGATAATTGATTATTCTAGAAACCCTATCAATTATGGACAAATTGAAGATCATGATGTTACATTTCATGACTCCAACCCATTATGCGGCGATAGCATAGATATTGATATGAAAATTGATGACAACAAAGTATCTGACATCAAATTCCATGGAAAAGGATGTGCAATTTGCATGGCATGCTCTTCTGTGCTAACTGAGATAGCAAAGGGGAAAAACATTGACGAGGTCAAAAACATATCAAAAAATGACGTTTTAGGTGAATTAGGTCTTGAAAATCTACAGGCTGTACGAATTAAATGCGCACTGCTTTCATTGAAGGTTCTAAAATTTGCATTGTATTCTTATCTTGGAAAGCATCTTAAAGATTCTCAAGATGTAGATAAGTTAAAAGAAGAGGCAGCGAACTTATACTAGCATATGAGTTCATTTTCTCCCAACACTCCCATTCAATTACAAATTAGAAAAATTATTTTTGACAAATACAATGACATTGATACAAAATTCACTAACGATGAAATTTTTGAGACAATAAAACAAGGAGGAGATCTTGATTCTTCTTGGATTATAGATGATTTTGAACCTTACATAAACGAAATTTGTGACTCTGGTCTTGTTAGAAACATCGCACAAAATTTTACTACGATATGGTTAAAGCTCCATAATCCAATTAAGAAACTTCACTGCAACTCTTGCAATAATGATGTATACCTAGGAGAATCAGAAAAACAAGAGTGTCCTAATCCTTCATGCCATGCTACACTCTAACTTCTATGCTTTAGTGCGGCGTCTTCAAGTGCTTTTATCATTGGAAGTTTTTCACCTGTAAGATACAATACCAATGCACCACCTGCAGTACTAATATGATTGATTTTTTCTGCCAATCCATAACTCTTTAGAACTGATGTTAAATGTCCTCCGCTTACTATTGTTGTTGCCATAGAGTTTGCAACAGCTTCTAGCAATCCTTTTGTCCCGTAGCTAAAATTTTCTTTTTCAAAATATCCTGCGGGCCCACTGATGAAAACAGTTCCTGCACCTGCAATTAGCTTAGAGTAAAAGTCTACAGTCTTTGGACCTAAATCATAAATTTTATCTCCTTTGTTGATTTCTCTAACATCCATCTCTAATCTTTCACCATCTTTATCAATGGCAATATCTACTGGCGTGGAAAATACATCTGGGTATTCTCCAATAAGAGAATGTGCTTTGGCCACAACTTCTTCTTCCCTTTTAATGCCCAAGGGAAACTTGATTCGAGCCTGAGCGCGCATAAATACATTGCCGATTACTCCTGTGAGTAAAACATGATCCGCTCGGCCATTTTGAATAAGTAATTTGATTGCCTCTAATCTGTCTGGAACCTTAGAGCCTCCTAAAACAATAACATGTGGGGCCTTTGCTACGGTCATAATCTCGTCAAGATTTCTAACTTCTCGTTCAACTATTCGTCCGGCACATGCAGGCAACACTTGGGGAAAACCTACTATGGATGGATGAGATCTGTGTGCACTGGGAAAAGAATCTAAAACACATAGATCAAAGAGTTTGGATAGTCTTCTGACCATAATTGTTTTTGATGCAGCTTCAGGAGAGAATTCATAATTCTCTTCTGCACACAAACGTAAATTATCTAAAAGGAGAACTTCTCCATTTTGCAGATTTTTTATTTCATTTTGGGCAGCTTGGCCAATTACATCTTCAACATATTTTACTTTTTTATTCAATAGTTTTTCTAAAACTTCTGCATGTTTGTCCATCCCCGTATAGTCTTTGTTTCCCACTCTGCCCTGATGAGATGCAACCACAACTTTGGCTTCTTCTAATGCCTTGATGGTTTCAATTGCCTCCTCGATTCTTTTTGTACCAGTAATCTCCATGGTTTCAGGATCAATGGGGCAATTCATGTCAACTCTCAAAAAAACAGTCTTGTCCTTTAGGTCAAAATCATCTAATGTGAGGACCTTCACGACCATTCTATTATTCACTTGGTTAAAATCTTTGAGCCGATCAGGCTTGGAAAATCTAGATTCAAAAAAACAATCAAAATTCCCATCTAGGAAAAATTAAAAATGATGTTAAAGGGGAACAACTGCTTGCAAAATTGGATTTTTGATTTAAGGTCTAGGTCTTTTGTTCTTTTAGCTATTGCATTTTTGATTGTCCTGTCCTTGGTTTATTTTGAAATTACCGAAGAATTTGATCAATCCGTAATATCTTTTGTTTCAGAAAATACTGGAGATCCAAAACTGGATACAATCATGCAATACATAACAGAAAGTGGAGATACCTTTTACATGCTGGGTTTTGGCGTGGTTGCACTCCTAATACCAAGAACTCGAAGAGTGGGAATCACATTGATGATTTTGATTGTTCTTTCTACCCTTCTTACAGGTTACATAAAGTGTGGAGTCGACAGAAACAGACCTGATTTGGATTATGAAGGTGTCTCTTTCCCAGTGGAGATAAGTAAAGATACGTTTGCATTATTTTGTGAAGGTGGATTTAATGCTTCATTTCCATCTGGCCATGCTGCAAGGTCTATGGTGTTTGGGATAGTCTTAGCCTTTGTATTGTCTGAAAGATTCCCACGTGGATGCTATTTGCTTTTCGCATACCCAATACTTGTTTCAATTAGCAGAGTCTATGTTTTGCAACACTATCCTATGGATGTGATTGGTGGAGCGATTTTGGGAGTTATGTTGACAGGAGTTCTTGCACAAAGAACAAAACTCTACAAATTTTTTGATAAATCAAAAACCTAGTTCTTCAAGAACTTTGTTGCTGATCAAAACTATTGCATAATGATCAGAATCATGATGATATGTCCAATATTTTATGTCCCTAACTTCATTTTTTTTCCGTAAACCAACATTTACTCCAGTTGTGACTGTATATCCAATCCTTTTTGCAAGTTTGCTTTCTTTTGGCATTAAAACTTTGAATCCTTCTTTCCTAGTTCCAAACCCTAGATTTACCATATCGTCTACGGCATCTGAAGCATCTTTTTCGTCTTTTAGATCATATGTTTTAAAAATTGGTAAATCTTTGGGATGAAAGTCCATGTAATTATGCTAAATCATTTACTAATATTTTTTATAATTTTGATTTTTTGCGATCCAATTGAGTTTTGAACACCGGTTGAACACCATGTGACATGTTTTATTCTATTGATGTGTGCTATTTTCCTTTTTTTTTACACTGAAATTTCCTTTTTACATGCTTGGTTCCAAAACTCCGAGGTCTTGCGATTTTGAAAGTTTCGCTAGACCAGAGCGATGATTATTGCGGCTACGGCAACCACTATTCCAACAAAAACTAGACTACGTTTTTTGGAGTTTTCTACTAATTCTTGTGCCATATAGTATATTGTCACTTTTTTTATTTAAATACAAGGTGGAAATTTTTACAGTTTTATGATATAATCTAAAAAATTGTCAAAAATTAATCTTTCACGCTCTTATTTTGATTTGCATTTTTGACACATCTTAAATTTTTTAGATTCACCTTATTTTCTTTGAACATGAACAAATTATTTTTTTGCTAATCTGTTGTATTCCTCAGACGTCATATAGGGAATAGCCTTTTCTAATTGTTGATAACATACTACCTCATCTCCATTATACCAGTTTCTATTATTTCCATCTAGATGGATATTGCATACATCGCAATTATAGGAGGTATATGCTATTGTATCGTCATCCACGTCTGGACCATCATCAATTTCATAAAATTCTGTTTTACTTTTGCATTTAGGACAATACATTTCCATTTATTTCACCAAATCTAGTACTCATAACTAAATTTATAGAAATTATAATATCTTTACAATCGATCTAAAAACCAAGAATTAATCAAAATCTATGTTAAATTTATTTACAGGTAAGTCAAATCCTGATTATATTAACAACTTAATCGAGTCTGACATTGATTAAACGCAATGGCTTCGCTAGAAAAATTAGTAATGACCTTAAAACAGAAAAAAAATGAAGCTTCAAAATTAAGATTGAAAGCCGAAAAGCAACTAAAAGAGGTGAAATCTCTTGAAAGACGATCTTCTTCTGGATTGCATTTCTTAGACAAAAAAATTGAATCTGAGAGAGAAGAAACCTCTGAAGTTGCAGATATTTTAACTCAAAAAACTTCTCAATTAGAAAGTATACGCAGGTTGATTACGGCTGCAGAAGAAAGATTGGATCGCGAAAAAGAGGCCTTAACAGAAACCCAACAACAGATTGAGTTTGCTGAAAATGCCGAAGAAAAGCAATATGCTGAGGCTAGATTAAATGCAATTAAAAGTCATATTTCTGAATTAGAATTTGAAATAAAATCGAGACAAAAAACTGCTAAAAAAATTGCAGAGGACGTGGCAAAAAATACAGAAATTAAGTCAAAAATCAACTCAAAAATTAAGAAACAATCTCAGTCAAAACCTTCTCTTAAAGAAACCCTCACTTCCAGCCATAAAGATGCTGTAAAACTTGTAAAAGAATTAGAAAAACGTCAAAAATCTGAAGAAATTGCCAAAAGGGACCTTGACAAAGCATTGAACAAACTAAAGGAAACTAAATCTAAAAAGAAAAAAACCACAAAAAGAACAGTTAAAAAACCTGCAAAGAAAACCGCAGCAAAAAAGGCAGCTCCAAAAAGAACAGTTAAAAAACCTGCAAAGAAAACCGCAGCAAAAAAGGCAGCTCCAAAAAGAACAGTTAAAAAACCTGCAAAGAAAACCGCAGCAAAAAAGGCAGCTCCAAAAAGAACAGTTAAAAA
>JASFUC010000062.1:0-7287 GCA_050050475.1 Nitrosopumilaceae archaeon | reverse complement strand
GAATTCCTTTTTCACCGCGAGGATGTTTCCATTCAGTTTCCTGTGAACACGTCCCACAATCTACACATCCCTCATGTTGAATTACGACCTTTCCATCCTCTTCGCTGTAGCATTTGGCAGGACATAAGGTAACTACCTTCTTCATAAATTCACTTTCATAATTTAACACCTTGATATGGGATTCGTGATCATCATTGTAACTTAACTTTGCAATTCTATCAGAAATTGAGGGTATGGTTGGAGAATAAGTAGAAGTTACAGGTTTTCCCAATCTTTCAGCTAATTGCATGGGTACTTGGACATAGGTATCCTCAGACTCTATCATTGGCAAAAGCTTGTCATAACCAAGAATATTTGCAAATTTAACAGCTATTCCTCTAAAAGTCCCACTTGACATCATTTTTAGAATCGGACCATATCTAGAACCTATAATATCTTTTGGAACATCCTTTGCCGCATCAAGAAATATCTTTAGATAATCCTTATCGATTTGCTTCATATCCAAGGTGTAAGGACTTTCATCAACCGATTGAGAGTAAAATTCTCCAAGGTATTTTTCTGAAAAATCATTTTTATCTAGTGCTCTTGCTATGGCATTAGCTGCTCGGACTCCATCATCTATTCCTACATTCAAACCTTCAATTCTAGGTCCCACAAAGACTCCCCTTCCTGCAGCATCACCAACAAATAAGATATTTTTAAAAAATGGTTTTTCCATTCTACATCTTTTACCATCCGGAACTAATTTGGCACCATACTCTGATTCAACATAATCTGTTCCAAAACTCACTTCAAATTTCTCTTTCATTTGTTGCTCGGTTTTGGAAAGTTTTTCTTGAATATCTTCATCAGTTTTGAATTTGCCAGAATCGATTAGTGTTTTCCTTCCATTGGGAGAAAGAGATGCCTCTCTAAATTCAGTCCAGGTTTTAATTAATTTGGCGACTCCAAAACGGATTCGAAGTTGCTCTTCTTGCGGTAAACTCTTATCGATTTCTTTTTTAATCGGAATTACATCCTTGATGAATTCACTTACTAGTGGATTTTTGATAAGCGCATCAATTAACCCATATGGTTCAACTGGATTTCTTATAAGGGAATCAAAATGATAAACGGCTCCTAATGACAATGTGTCACGATTAGTATAAAGAAATCCTCCACCTATGTGGTTAAGAGTAATATCTCCTGCAAAAAGATGTGCTGCTCCCTCATTTGAGCCTATACCAAACCTTTCCTCAATAATCTCTTCAGGAAGTTTTACGATTACCTTTACTCCTTGATACAATTGTGTAGGTGAAAATTTCTTCCGGGCTCCGACTATTTCAGCTATTTCCGAATTTACTCCGTCTGCTGCTATTATCGCTTTGACTTCAAATTCATCAAGCTCATCTGTTTGTATAATCGTCTTTTCATCTTGCCAAGAAATCGCTTTAACATGTACTCCTGGGATAATTCCTCCACCAAATTTTTCTGCACTTTCTACTGCTTGTTTTGCAAACCAAGAATTCAGCTTATTCATTAGAACTGAACAACCAAAGTTAGCCTGATAATCATGTGCCTCAGTAAGGTCCATCGAATATTCTTTATCTTTGGAGGTAGAATGAAGAATGTATTTTGTTATCTTTCTTTCATAAGGGGCGTCTTCAAGGAAATTTTCGTAAAGATCATTAACATTAGTTACACTACCTTTTTTTGGTTTTTTAGAATAAAGAATTCCACCTGAGATATTTTTAGAACCTACTTTGGTTCCAGCTTCTAAAAGAATGGCTTGTTTTCCTAGCTTTGATAATTGTTTTAATGCTGCAAGTCCAGCCGACCCGCCTCCAATAATTGCCACATCATATTTTTCCAAAATCATTCAAGCCTCAACAATTTGAATCTGTTTTTTAATTTCTTCAATTAATAATGGAATCACATCCTCCATTCTTCCTTTTATGAAAATATCACACTCATCCTTTATAGGCGCATCCTCATCAGGATTTATTGCAACAACAAATCCGGAATCCTTCATTCCCCAAACATGTTGCATTGCTCCGCTGACCCCCGCTGCGATATAGAGCATTGCACTAGTTTTGTGACCACTTGTTCCAATTACTCTGTCTGGGACCATATACTTTGAATCTAATGATTGACTAATTGAGAATGGTTTTTTAGAAATAGGTAAAGTAATGCCAACTTCAGCATTCAATTCCTTTGCAAGTTGTTCAACCAGTTTGATGTTTTTCTCAGGATCATCTTTAATTCCTCTACCAAAACTAACAATAGTTCTTGGAGTCTCAAAATCAACCTCGCTTTGAATTATTTCACGGCTGATTACCTTGACCTTAAGGTCATTTTCGTCAATTTCTGGAACAAATTCTATTACTTTGCCTTCTCTTTTTGGGTCTGGCTCAATTGGTTCAAAAACTCCGGGAATGATACTACAAGCTTGTGGATGGTAATCTCGTTTAAAGGCAGGATTACGATTGTCTAGGCATAGAATTGTAGTCCATAAAAATCCAGAAAAATCTGGTCTATACATCTCTAAAGTTTTTTCATAGGTTTCTTTTGCACCGCCAGTTTTTTGTTGATGTGACATTTCTATATCTTCAACAACCAGTTGATTGATATCTGAAGCCAGTCCAGATTCTAACTCTGCGAGAACTGTTGATGACAAATGTCTTCCAATACTATCAGCTGCAAAAAACATGTATCTAGGACGTTTAAAGTCAGCTGCATATTCAGGTTCTATCTGTCCCCCAACTTCTTTATCATTTGCAATTTGACTTATTATTTTGGTGTATATTGTATTTCTAATTTCTTTTAATTGTGGATGATCGCAATAAATTACAGAATCTGCTCCAATCTCGATTAATTTTTTTGATAAGTCTTTTATCTTATCTCCTAGAACTACTGCAACAACTTTTTCTTTTGAAGAATAATTTTGATTAAATTTATCCATCAACCTTCTTCCCTCGCCTATCATTTCCTTGCTAACAGGAAGAATCTGATCTTCTTCAATCTCAATCACAACATACAAATGTCGATATTTTTCTTCCATTATTTTATCACCATGGCCTCTAAAGCCTCTTTCATTTTTCCTACAACTTTTTGAAGTTGGATTGGATCTGAACCATCAATAACTTCAGCGCTTCTAGTAGCAGTTGATTTTGGAACTCTCTCAACTTTGTAAACAATTGTGGGAGATCCTGGAAGTCCAACAAGAGTTTTATCCACTCCTAATTCATCTGCATTAAAAATTTTGAAATATTCCTTAAAATTTTCTGTTCTTTCTTTTGCTTCTTTTTGATATTTTTGAAAAGATAATCTTTGAGATACGGTATCATATGTTGACTTGAAAGTAGGGTCAATTGATATAAAAACCGGCAAAGGTGCCTCTACCTCTTCTATAACATCAGGAGCTCCTTGTAAGCTAACCAAACGTTTGGCTCTAATTGTTCTATTCTCTAGATCTACACTATAGCTTGTAACATTTCCTAGGAAAGTAAAACCGAGCTTCCAGGCCGTTTGAGGCCCTGTCTGTCCTGTTTCTCCATCAGAAGCTCTATGCCCAGCAAAGACAATATCCATCTTTCCTTTCATTTTTCCGATTCCAACCCTTAATACCTCAGCAGTTCCCAAGGTATCAGCTCCAGCAAAAATTTTGTCACTATACAAATGCAATTCTTCAGCATCTGAAATCTCTTGAGCTTGCTTTAGAGCTAAATCAGCTATTGGTGGACCCATTGTTCCAATAGAAATTTTTGCATCATACATTACCCTTGCATAAAATGCAGCTTGAGCAGCAATGGCACTATGAGGTCCTAGAGTATTTTTTGTCTCAGCACGATTTAATGTTCCATCAGGGTTATAGCTTACATTCCCTTCTGAAAAATCTGGTTCTAATTTTATGATTACACCTACATTAAGAGACACGAATATTCTCCAAACTTCTGTTCATAAATTGTTTTCTTATTATATCAGGAAAAGAATTGAGTAAAATTACCAAACATCATCTACTTCATCAAGAATCTTGTATTCTTTCTGTGTCTCTTTATCAGAAAATTTCAGTCTAGAAATATCTCTATCAAAAAACATGTCAATTGTCCAATCTAATAACACACGAAGTCGTTTATCCCACCTTGGGATTTTTGAAATGTATACATTTCTCCATAAAGCCCAAGCCCAAATTCCACTAATGTTCATTCCAAATATCGAGGCAACACCATTCCTTTTTCCAATAATTGCCATTTGACCTTTTGACTTGTATTCAAATTTTTTCATTTTTTCATTTCTGATTAATGCATGTAAATTATGAGCTGCAGTCTTTGCTTGTGCTTCGGCTAACTGGGCAGTGGGAGCAAAGGGCCTTTTTGTTAATGGATCGATAAACAAGGCACAATCTCCAATTGCAAAGACTCCAGGAAAATCAACAACTTCTAAATAATCATTAACTATAATTTTTCCTCTTTCTGTTTTAAACATTGATCTCTTAATGGTATTTACTGGAGTTACACCAGCTGTCCAAATCATTGTTCTTGTTTGAATAGATTCTCTATCAGAACTATCTTCTTTCTCAGAATTATCCGCAATCTTTTTTACCATTATTTCATTTCCATTAAAACTAGTTACAGCAGTTTTTAATTTAATTTCAATTCCGTGTTTTGTTAACAAATTATATGCAAATTTCGCTAATTTTTCACTAAAACCAGGTAAAATATTTGGAAGTGCTTCTAATACAATTACTTTGATTTCATTTTTGTTAATTTTTGGATAATATTTTCGTGCATCGAGCAACAAATCCATTAATTCTCCAGCAGTTTCTATTCCTGCAAAACCTCCTCCTACTATAACGAAAGTCAATAAACTTTTCCTAAGAATGGGATTGGATTCATTTTCTGCCTGCTCAAGCATATCAATCACTCGATTTCGTATTGTCATGGCATCGTTAAGATTCTTAATCGTGTAAGCGTGTTTTTCAACATCACTCATACCAAAAAAGTTAGTTTCACTCCCTAACGAAACCACTAAAAAGTCATAATGAATAGAAACTCCTCTTTTTTCATTAGTTCCCCATAAATTTACAATTTTTCCATAGGGGTCAATGTTTTTCACCCTTCCCTCATAAAATGTCGTTTTATGGATGATTGTACGAATTGGCATCACGATATGTCTTGTAGCAAGCATTCCTGCTGCCACTTGGGGTAGCATTGGTGTAAATAACAGAAAATTATCTTCACTAATTAATACAATTTCAATATCATTATTATTTTTGAAATATTCCTCCAATTTCCGGGTACATTCTACTCCACCATATCCACCCCCTAAAACAACAATTTTTTTCTTTTTTTCAACCAATAGATAATACCTCCTAAAAAAGACGAATATATCCTATGAGATCAGTTTATAAAAAAAGACTAATATCAAGCCGTTCGAAGTATTGCAGAATGCAAAACCTCGTATGCCTTTGAAGAATCCTTCTCTTTTAGAATCAAGATGATATTATCCTGACTGAAAAAGGCATTTACTAGTTCTATTCCGTTATCGTGCAAGACTTCAGCTACATAAGATACAACATCCGATTTACTTTGGTTTGGAGGGATTGAGATTCTAATTTTAGCCAGACCAGTACTAAAGAAATTCTCTCTATTAGGTATGGTTTCAAATATCTCTCTTACATCATCCAAATCTTCTGTTAGAAATCTAAAGGTATCTGATGACCTAAAAAAATCATAATTTGTAGTAATTTTTGAAAACTTGTCTAAAATTAGTAAAGGATCAATACCTTGAGAGTCCTTCATGGAGAATTTAATGTCAATTATTCCGCCAGTAAGTGCTAATCTAGCATTTTTCAAAACTGATTGTTCTTCTACCTCCTCTTTAGCATCAAGTGAATCGGCAAATCTTTTGATGGCTACCACTATAGTATTCAAATTAACTGGGTTTCCAAGAATCCTCTCGACCTCAGGCTGAATTTTAACGGCAAGCGCAGTATAATTAATTAAATCCATCTTGAGGCAATCAAAAATGGAACGATTTCGGGTTATTGTTTCTCGAACTATTTCAGGTACGGATATGTTAGTTATTCTCATCAAATAATCTTATATAGTGTCAAATATAATAGGATTTTGTAATAATTAATTAATATGTAAGTAATCTTTAAATAATGTCATAAATATTACATATATTAGATAAATATGACATTGTTTGACGACGAGTTTGATAAAATCTTCAGAAAAATGTCCAACTCTTTTTTTAATATAGATGACATTTTTGAAGAATTCAAAACAAAGGGTGCCAATGCGGGTCCATATTATTATGGTTATACAATGACTGTTGGTCCTGATGGAAAACCTGTAGTAAAAGAATATGGTAATGTAAAGCCAGAATTGGCATCAACATCCAGTTCTAGAGAACCTTTGGTGGATACCATAGTAGATGAGAAAGAAAAACTGGTAAAGCTTGTAGCTGAAATGCCAGGAGTAGAAAAATCTGATGTAAAGATTTTGGTGCAAGGAAAATCTGTAGACATTTCTGCAGAACATGATGAAAAGAAATACCATGTTAATGTACCAATAAAATATCACGTAGATGAAAACTCTGCAAAAGCATCTTACAAAAATGGAATTCTTGAATTAGTGTTTAAACTAGTTGAAGATGAAAAACCAAAAGGCAAAAAGGTGGAGGTTGAATAAACCCCCAAAATTTTTATGGTGATAATATGAGTGAAATTATTTTAAAAATAGATGAAGTTCCACAACAACATGTAGGTCATGGAAGAGCTATTGTTGATCCAAAAATTATAGAAGACCAAAATTGGAATACTGGTCAAATTTTAGAATTAACTTACAACAAAAAAACACATGTAAAGCTTTGGCCTGGTTCACCAGAAGAATATGGAACAGGAATAATCAAAATTGATGGTATTACAAGACAGAATATTGGTGCTGGAATTGGAGATAAAATTTCAGTAAAGTCTGTAGAAGCTGTAAATGCTGAACAAATTGTTTTATCCCCAACAGAAAAAATTACGGCAGAAGGATTACAAGAATACATGATTTACAATTATTTGAACCATGTATTTACAACTGGAGATACTATTTCTCTTAGCACACAAATGGGAGGAAGGGTTCAATTTGTAATTACCAGTACCAAACCATCAAAACCAGTAATTGTTACAGAACAAACAATATTCAAACTTGGACCAATGACTAAAGCTGTTGATTCAAGCATACCTAGAATTACATATGATGAACTTGGAGGTTTAAAAAATGAAGTCCAAAAAATTCGTGAAATGGTGGAATTACC
>JASFUC010000061.1:0-7293 GCA_050050475.1 Nitrosopumilaceae archaeon | reverse complement strand
GTTTTCTTCCAAACACGATAAGATTGGATTAGGTATTGTATTTAATGTATTATTTAGTTTGATGTACCCAATAATTGGAATTTATTTCAAATATACACTATTCAATTATGAATCCCTTGATTCGATATTTCTAGTCTCGGCAATCCCAATTTGATACATTCCTTTTACTCCAACAGATAGCGAAAATACCAGTTAATTTTGATTATCTTTGAAAAAATCCAATATTTTTGATGAATTTCTCAAAGTCCTGATTGTTTTGACTTTCACTGAATTTGGTATTGATTTCCATGTAATCAGTTAGTCTGTAAGGAACATAACAAACAAGACGTGTTTTGAAAAGACATACTTTTCGAGGCTCAAAATCCCTATCGCTAATTCTTAATATTGGAAAATTGCAGGCTCAACGTTGGATAAAAAAGAAATCCTCAAGGAATTTTCCTCCGATCCTGATAGACACTACAAGGTGGAATTGTTTGAGCAGCAAGGATTTGTCAGGAAATCATGCTCAAAGTGTGGGAGGTTTTTTTGGACTTTAAATTCTGAGAGAAATCTGTGTCCGGATGATGCAGAAGATACTTACTCGTTTATTGGAGATCCTCCAACTTCAAAGCGATTTGACTATACACAATCCTGGAAAGAAGTAGAGTCATTTTTCGTGCAAAATAATCATACTTCTGTTTCAAGATATCCTGTTGTTTGCAGATGGAGAGATGACCTATACTTTACAATTGCATCGATTGTTGATTTTCAAAGAGTGATGGGCTCAAAGGTGGTATTTGAATTTCCTGCAAATCCTCTTGTCGTTCCACAGACCTGTCTTCGTTTCAAAGATTTAGAAAATGTTGGTGTAACTGGAAGACATTTTTCGAGTTTCTGCATGATAGGTCAGCACTCAATACCAAATTCTGAAGGATATTGGAAAGACCAATGTGTTGATTTGGACTATAGATTACTGACTGAACAGTTTGGAATCAAAAAAGACGAGGTTGTTTTTGTTGAAGATGTATGGGCCGGAGGTGGTTCATTTGGTCCATCATTAGAATATTTTGTCAAGGGGTTAGAACTTGGAAACGCAGTATTTACTGAATTTCAAGGAGAGTTAGGACATCACACAACACTTGACCAGCGAGTAATTGACATGGGTGCCGGTCTTGAAAGATTTGCATGGATTACTATGGGAACACCTACTGCATATGACTGCTGTTTTGGTCCAATT
The DNA here is from genome assembly GCA_050050475.1 of Nitrosopumilaceae archaeon. GTDB lineage: Archaea > Thermoproteota > Nitrososphaeria > Nitrososphaerales > Nitrosopumilaceae > Nitrosomaritimum. Next base: position 6,077 of record JASFUC010000061.1, on the reverse strand, counting down.
AATGAAAAATTATTTAATATTATTGGAATTGATTCAGATTCTGAAATTTTACGAAAGTACTTTACAGAAATTGCAAAAGAGATTGACCATTATGATGATCTTAACGAAGTACGGCGTATTGCAATAAAGAATGCAGGAATAAGTGATGATCAGTTAAACAAAATGATAACACCCCTAGAGGGAATGTACCTAATAGCAGATCATCTGAGAACTTTAATTTTTGCAATTTCTGATGGGGCGTTACCAAGTAATGTGGGGGGAGGATACAATCTCAGAATGATGTTGCGGCGCATCAATGCAACAATTAGCAAATTAAATTTGAAACTAGACATTGATGACTTGATTGATACACATATCGATTATCTCAAAAATACCTATCCAGAACTTGATGAGAAAAGAGATGATGTCAAGGAAATTCTCAAACTAGAATCACAAAGATATGAAGATTCCAAAGTTCACATGAAGAAAAAAGCAGACAAGATAAGAGAAAGAGGCACTCCAACAGTAGATGAACTAATTACATTTTACGAATCAGACGGTATTACACCAGAATATCTCAAGGAAGTTGATGCAATTTCAGAAATCCCATCATCATTTTACTCTAAACTCTCTGATTTGCATCAATCAGATAAGAAAAAGACAATGGCCGAACTTCCTCTAGAAGATCTACCTGAAACTGAGACATTATTCTACCAAGAAGACCCAATGGAGTTTAATGCCAAAATATTGAAGGTCTTTGATGATATGGTTGTACTTGATAGGACATCATTTTATGCCCGTGGTGGGGGTCAAGAACCAGACCATGGCAGTATAGCAGGATTTTCAGTAATTGATGTAGACAAACATGCAAACATTATTGTTCACAAGCTAAAAGGCGGTGTTCCAAATGAAGGAGACAATGTTGCATGCAAAGTAGATGCCACACGTCGTTCTAATATTACAAAAAATCATACTAGTACCCATATCCTCAATGCATCCTCTCGTGGTGTTTTGGGTTCATGGGTATGGCAGCACTCTGCATTCAAAGAAGATGATCATGCTAGACTTGACATCACACATCATTCTTCTCTAACTGATTCCCAGGTAAAGCAAATTGAAGATGCTGCAAACAACATGGTAAAACAAAACTATCCTGTAAACATTGAGTACTTTGATAGGGGAACTGCAGAGCAGAAATATGGATTTAGAATTTATCAGGGAGGAGTGGTTCCAGTAAAAGCAGTACGAATCGTATCCATTGAAGACAAAGACATTGAGGCCTGTGGTGGAACACATGTCAAAAAAACTGGTGAAATTGAGTTAATCAAAATAACAAAGACAAAAAGAATTCAGGATGGAGTGGTACGTTTAGAATTTGTCTCAGGTCCCACTGCATTTGAATATGTAAAGAAACAACAAGTAGAAGCTCAAAAACAAAAAGAACAAGAGGCAAACAAAGAAAAAATCGAAAAACAAAGAGAAGAAAATAAACAAAAAGCAAGAGACAAGATCCCAATTCTATTAGAAAAAATTCTAGCTGGAGAATCAGTAGAGTCTGAAGGGATTTTTGTCAAAGAAAAATTGTGTTTTACTGCAAGTCCGGATTATGATGATTTCTTTCATCAAAACTTTGGAAAGAAGCTAGTTGCCAAGGATTCAAAGGCTGCTTTTTGTGGAGTCTTTGAATCTGGTCCAACTATTAGAGTGATGGTTTACGCCGGAGCCGATTCAGGCATAAATTCAGGGGAAATTGCCAAAGAAGTAGCCTCAATTTTAGGCGGTTCAGGTGGAGGTGATGCAAAATTTGCTCAAGGTGGAGGAAAAGACACATCTAAAAAAGACGAGGCCATAGCCCAAGCAAAATCAATGGTTTTAGGAGGATAAAATGACGATTAATTGGACTGAGATTGAAACCAAATGGAGAAATAAGTGGCAAGAAAACAAGGATTTTGAAACAAATCCAAATGAGAAACCAAAAAAATTCATTACAGTAGCATATCCATATCCAAACTCTCCTCAACATATTGGGCATGGAAGGACTTACACACTTGCAGATGTTCATTCGAGATTTTACAGAATGCAAGGATACAATGTTTTATTCCCAATGGGATTTCATTATACTGGAACCCCGGTTCTTGGTATGGCAAAAAGAATTCAATCACAGGAAAAAGAGATCCTGGATGGATTACGAAACATTTACCACGTGCCTGAAGATGCAATCAAAACATTTGTAGAACCTATCAAGATTGCAGATTATTTCCATGAAGAAATTAAGGCAGGGATGATTGAGATGGGGTATTCCATTGATTGGAGACGCGAATTTACAACCATAGTTCCTGAGTATCAGAAATTTATTGAGTGGCAAATTACAACCCTTAGAGAAAAAGGAAGAATTATCCAAGGATCACATCCAGTAGGATGGTGTCCACGTGATCAAAACCCAGTTTCTCAACACGATACAATGGGAGATGTTGAACCAAAGATTGAAGACAAAAACTATTTGGTGAAATTCAAATTAGGTGAATTCGTATTTCCCATTACAACTCTAAGACCTGAAACGATTTTTGGTATTACTAATCTATGGGTTAATCCAAATACCATTTACAAAAAGATCAAAGCTGATGATGAAAAATGGATTGTTTCTGAAGAATGCGCAAAAAAATTGGAATTTTTTGGAAAGGAAATTACAATCGAAGGAGATATTGCAGGATCAGAAATCATTGGTAAATATGTCAATGCATTACATGTTGAACAAGAAATTCCTATTTTGGAAGCAGACTTTGTAGAGCCCGGAATGGGCACCGGTCTTGTGATGTCAGTACCTGCCCATGCCCCAAAAGACTATCAAGCATTGATGGATTTGAAGGCAAAAGGGCATGAAATAGCCTCAAAAATTGAGCCGATTCCCATAATCACCACAGATGGATATGGAGAGATTCCGGCCAAGGATGTCTGTGAAAGATTGGGAGTAAATAACCAATCTGATTCAAAACTAGAAGAGGCAACAAATGAATTGTATCTCAAAGAATTTGTTGGTGGAAAACTAAATGAGAAATGTGGAGATTTTGCAGACGAAAAAGTAGAGTTTGGACGTGACAAAGTAAGAGACTGGTTAAAAGAAAAGAAACTATTAGAAAAATTCCCAACCTTACAAAATGCTCCAATAAGATGTCGTTGTGGAACAGAATGTGTAGTCAAGATATTGAACAATCAGTGGTTTTTGAATTACGGAGATGAAGAATGGAAAGAGCTTGCAAGAAATTGTTTTGATGAGATGAACATCCTTCCCAACAAAATCAAAACAGAGTTCAAAGATGTAATCGATTGGTTACATGAGAGGGCTTGCGCAAGACAACAAGGTCTTGGAACAAAACTACCATGGGACAAAGACTGGATTGTGGAATCGTTGTCTGATAGTGTAATTTACATGGCATACTATACGATTTCACGATTTGTAAATGATGGAACGGTTACTGCGGAGAACCTAACGAAAGAGCTCTTTGATTATATTTTCCTAGATAAAGGAGATATTTCATTGGTAGTTAGTACTTCCAAATTAAATGAAGATATCATTAACATGATGAAAAATGAATTTTCTTACTTTTATCCAGTTGATTCAAGACATTCAGGACGCGATTTGGTTCAAAATCATTTATCTTTTTTTGTTTTGAATCATGTTGCAATATTTGATAAAAAATTATGGCCTCAAGAAATTGTAGTTAATGGAAGTGTGATGATGGATGGAGCTAAAATGAGCAAGAGTATGGGAAACATCATCCCTCTTCGCGATGCAATAAGAGACCATGGTGCAGACCCAATTAGATTAGCAATAATCTCGTCAGCTGAATTACTTCAAGATGCTGATTTTAACATGGAGTCAGTTTCAGGTATACGAAATAAGCTTGAATCTCTACTAGAGGAGTGTTCTAGTCTCAAAAATAGCACAATTAAGGAATTAGAGGTAGAAGACAGGTGGATTCTCTCTAGAACTCAGAGTATGATTGAACAGGTTACCGAATCCATAGAAAAAATGAGACTTCGGGAGGCACTTCATGATATACTGTTTGCATTTGAATCAGACTTGAGTTGGTATACAAAAAGAGCCAAAGCCAAAGGTAGGGATAATGTTGCAGAGATTATGCACAAGATAAATTCAGTTCGTGTTGCAATGTTATCCCCATTTGCTCCACATATTGCAGAAGAGATGTGGGAGAGATTAGGAAACGATGGATTTGTATCAAATTCATCATGGCCAGAATTTTCTAAAAACGACGTAGATGCAAATTCTATTCAAGCTGAAGAGTTGTTAAAATCAACTATAGAAGATATTGCAAATATTCTCAGGGTTACAAAGATTACTCCACAAAAAATTGTAATTTATGTAAATTCAGATGAATTCAAATCTAAAGTTTATTACAAAATATTGAAGATTATGGTAGGAGGTCAAAACAATATGGGAATTGTAATGAAAGAGTTGATTGCAGATCCTGCTACCTCAGAAGTCAAAAAAATGCCAGATTTTGTTCAAAAGGTAATCAAAGACTTGCATTCAGAATCAGAAATAATCAAATCAATGAGGCTTAAATCAAAAGATTTTTGCGAGAAACAATTTCTGTCAACTGAGTTATCGAGTATCGGAAAAAAAGAGTTTGGAGTAGAGATATCGGTTTATTCAGAATCAGACAGTAATATCTATGATCCAAAGGGAAAAGCAAGACATGCACAACCCTTTAAGCCAGCCATCCTAATTGAGTAAAGAAATCACGCAAATTATTTATTATAATTCTTGAAATGTTGTCCTTTGGCCATCAAATTTCTAATATGGCTCATCACACTATCATTTTCATCATAACTGCCGTCTTCAAGTTGTCCTAAAAATTCATCAAAAGATTCGTCTGTACCAAATTGTTCTCCTAATGATTGATCGGCCTCAAGAAGGTTTACGGTAATACAAACCTGAAAGTCAGGAGGAAAGCAAATCTGAATATCAAGGAATTCTTCATCAAATTGTCCATCTAATGGCGAGCTTGGTTGTTGTAATTCTATGGCATCCAAAGTTTTATTGTTTAGGGATTCATCCAAAGTCGAAACATATTCTCCGTCAACATATAATGTTCCAGGCAAAAAGTCGTGAACAGTCCTCAATGCCAAATTTTCTTGCATGGTAGCTTTACCTGAGATAGGGTCAGGAAATGGTTCACCAAAAGCATTGTAGTAGCTTGTTGCCAATTTTTTATGATATTCTTCGATAATCATTCTTTTTGCATCCTGTTTTTTAATTCCATCATTTATCAGATCAACATATTCTGCACCAATTTGTGAAGCAACAGTTCTCAGCATAATGTTCTCCCTGTTTCGAGGCTCTCCTCCAATAGCTATAGTATCCAAATCAAATTTTTTGTTATTATTTGCAGTGTCAATAAATAAGGTACTTAGATCTAGTTTTCCGTTTTCAAAATCTTTTTCTTTTATCCTATCAACATTGAAAAGATCATGAGCCGCTAATTGTAAAATTCCTAAATCTTCAGCTGTAATGTAATTTGAATCAGCAAAAACATTGTCAAAAGAAAATGGAGTAATTAAAAAAACGAATAAAACACACAGAGGTATTCCGACTTTACTATCACCCATAACAATAATTTTGAAAATATGGTATTAAATATAATGACCTGTCACAGTAAAAAATTACAATTTGTATTCAAAAAGCATTTGATTTAAAATGTAAAAAAATTAACTGGTAAAAACAAACTTGATTTATTTTGGTCAAGGCACTTCTGGACATGGTTGAGTGCCTGTTGGACCATGAGATTTGAATGGATGTGGAGTCCATTGATGGTTACCAGTCTCTAAGTCGAGCCATTCTTTGCCTTCATCAAATACACTTCCAGTCCAATCACCTGAAATACTTGTGTCCGTAACTCCAAGTTGGTCAGGGTTGATATTTAGAACCGTTGTACCTTCAAATTTGATTACCAAAGCTACAACTTGATCAATCTTTCCAGGTTCACCATTGTCATCAAATACCCATTCAGCTTCAGCACCACACTGACCGTCAAAGCGACCGTATCCCTGACCATAGTATACATCCAAGGTGGGTT
>JASFUC010000060.1:0-7334 GCA_050050475.1 Nitrosopumilaceae archaeon | reverse complement strand
GGTTAGCACTAATTTATTTATGGACATCATCTCTGAGCTTGCATCAGCCCTTGTAGGTTCAATTGGATTAATTTATTCAGCAAATATTGGTGATAACTATGCAATGTTTGAGGCAGCACATGGGAGCGCGCCACAATTTGCAGGGCAAAACAAAGTAAATCCAACTGCAACTGTGCTTTCTGGTGCATGGATGGCAGATTATCTGGGTGAAAAAGACATCAGAGATGCGATCTTTGCTGCAACTGAACAAGTAATCAATGAAGGAAAATCAGTAACTTGGGACATTGGTGGAAGTGCAACCACCACCCAAATGACTGATGCAATCATAGAAAATGCTAAAAACAATCTTAGAAAATAATCAAATTTTTACAGATTCAACTAAAATCAATTCTTCAAAAAATAGTTTTTTCCTTGAGACAATTTGTGATTTGAGACCAGATTTGTGGGTATAATCTATCAGTTTTTGATAGTTTGAAAGTGACGAGGTTACAAAGATGAATTTTCCCTTGGGTTTTATTTTATCAAATACCGAATCAAAGATTTTTTTTGGAATTTGAAATCCTTCTTTTCCCCCATCTGTAGCAATGTCAGTAATTTCTTCGGTTGCAAGATAGGGTAAATTGCAAATTATCAAATCAAATTCATAGTCTATTGCATCAGCGCCATTACAACAGATCACATTATTAGTTTTGTAGGTCTGATTTTTCAATACTGGAAAATTAATGTCCGTTCCCACCACAAAGGAGAAGTTTTTACATAAAAGTTGAGTGAGAAATCCTGAACCACTACCCACATCTAAGGCAGAGTTCCCCTTTTCTTGTTCAACATAATCCGCTATAAAGAAAGTATCTTCTGCGGGTTTGTATTCATCATTTGTTACAAATTTTTTCTGCAATTTTCACAATCTCCTCTCCTGGTAAATCATCCAGTCTTTTTTCAGATGTTGTTTCCAATCCAAATTGCTTAAAAATATTTGAAATTTTTTTTCGCCTGTAAGAAAATATTTTGTTTATAACAGAAATTACCTCTTTATCAATAGATTTTCTTTTTTTTATCTTTAGGATTAAAGAATCGACTTTAGGGTTAGGAGTAAAATTTTTTTTGTCTACCTTAGCTACAGTTTGGATTTCAAGTGAATGATTGGCCAAAATCGTTACTGCCTTTCTTGCCTTTGGGGATTTTGTTAGTAATTTTTCGGCAAATTCTTTTTGGACCATAATTACCCCATGCAAAAAAGGAGTAGTTGCAAGCCACTCTATTGCATCTCTACTTTTTGAATATGGTAAATTCGAAACAAAAACCGTGAATTTATCTTTTGTCTTAAATCCGTCACCATGTTTTAATTCAAGATTTTTTATTTTTGAGAAATTCTCCTTTGCTTTATGGAATAATTCCCTGTCCGCATCAATAGATATGACTTTTTTAGAATTTTTACATAATAGAGGAGTCAAAATGCCCAAACCGGTGCCTATTTCATAGACAACATCATTTGAAGTAATATCTGCTTCGGCGATAATTTTTTCAGCAATTGAATTTGAATTTAGAAAGTGTTGCCCTAGTTTTTTTCTTTTTATCATCTCTTTACAAAGAGATTCATTCTACTTTCTCCAGTAATCTCACTCATAATGCGTTCTGTGATGTGTTTTATTGGTTCTTTGAAACCAACCCTATCCTGCAAGTCTTCATAGCTCTCAAATTTTTTTTTGTCTCTTTCTTCTATCATAATTTTCATGTAGGTTTTTCCAATTCCAGGGATTAATTCCAAAGCATGAATTCGTGGAGTCAGCGGTTGTGCATTATTAAGATACTCTACAAATCTTGATTCATTTTCTGTTACAATATTTTCAACCACTGAAGGCAATTCAGTTTGAGCTGAGGATGATATATTTTCATAATCTAATTTTCCCAAAACAGAGAGCACTTTTTTCCGTCCTTCTTTTCCAATGTATATTTTCTCACCAATTTCAAAAGTGGAATTTGGAATTCCAAGAATTTCCAAAATAGTTAACCGGTCTTCTCCTATTGCAGTGACAATAATTCCATCTCGCCCTCTAACTGTTGTTGATTTTCCTCTAGGGTTAAAATCTAAAACATAAGCGTGTTCCTCATACTTTCTAGGTGAATGTTGCTCCTTGTACAAAATAAAAACCTCCACGAAAATTAAGAATGCCCCTTGATGATATTGAGCATTTTTTCGAGGGTTTCTGCTAAAATGAGTTTCTTCCAACCAAATGTAAAAGAACGCAGTTCTGCAAGACTGGTTGGTCTAATATTTACAATTTCTACAGCTTCTTCTTCTGTTAGTTCACATTCTTTCATAAGTTGTTTTTTCATTTCTTTTGCTTCTTTTGGGTCTATTGTCACAAATTTTGAAACATAATCATAGGTCCAACGTTGGATTTGATCCATTTCTTCAGGATCGACTTTTCCTAAAATTTCTTTAACTTCTGAAAGAGATACAGCTTGTTTCTTTTTTACTTCTTCCATATCATACACCGAATGGTTTGATATGATCTAATCTAGTGATTAAGGTTTTTGTTTTATTGCCTAATTTGACATCAAGTGTTACTGCACGTCTTCCCACATTAGTGATATTGCCCACTTTACCATGGTATCGTCTGTGTGGCAAACCTTTGTGTTGTCTAGGATCAATGATAACAAGTGCCTGTTCACCTTCTCGGTATTCCCTTAACAAGAAAGACACACCTCTTGGGGCTTTCTTGGTCATGACTTTTCTGGATTTGTGTTTAAACCCATGGGAACGTCCAGAAGATTTCTTAGTTGCCATATCTGAGTTAAATCTCTAATAACCCTATTTTAACACTTTTCTTTGATGAAGTACAAATCTTTCACAATTTTAATAATTTCAAACAAAAGGAAAGAAAAATGATGAGTTTTGGTACCGATGTAAAATATTGCAAAAAATGAGGAGAATTGATAGTAAGAGAATATATTCAATTGCAATGGGTTTGCTCAAAATGCAGAATGAAAGAATAAATCAAATAGATAATTTGCAAAATCAAGTTTAACTGAAAATGATTGAAATCAAGAGATCTACATTTATCTAATTCATCTGAAAAAAATATTTTGTGAGTGGTGAAAAATCCCCCTTGACAAATGAGACAACCGAATTGTTTATCTCCGAATCCAGAAATCTGCAAAAAAAAATTGATGTTGCATTGGAAAACTCTGAAAAGTTTTCTATGCCACAAATTGTTGAAATTTATCATCAACTGATTAATGTTACATCAATTGCCAAAATCTTAAAAGACGATCCAAATACAGAACAAAAATTCCAGTTTACTATTCAAGAGATAGAAAAATACATCAAAGAAAAGTTCAACGATACTCTTCATCCCAAAATAAGATCACATTTAGGAAATTCAATTGAAGAACTTAAAAACAATTTAAAAAATATTAGCAGAAACAACAAAACTAAAACAGAGATAGAAAACCAGGCAAAAATGTTTGAGCAATTAAGACAAATTATGAGCACAAAGGAATTTGTTGACCAATATGACAAGATACCACATTTGTGATTTTGCCTTCACCAGGATTTACAATGAGTTTATCAAGCCCTTTTCTAGAACCTTTTACTATGACTGAAGAACTTGCAAAGAACTTATCCCATCTAAAACAGGAATTTGTAAAAGTATACAAAGGAAATAGCCACATTCAAGAAATTATCCCCTTAGCCGAGTCGGAAACTTTCCCAATTGAAGAACAACACCTGGAAATGCTTCACGATTTTGCAAAAAAAAATCCGATTTACTACAATTCATACGAACAAGTTATTGACAAAATCCCTTGTATTGTGTACGAGGGAGACATCAATGAATATTGGCTAAACAGTATTAGTCAAGGAGCAAGTTATCAGCCCTTTTATCCGACATGGATACTAACTGCCTACATTATTGCCCATACTGCAAAAGATCTAAAATTCAAGGAATTACTTGACATTGGTTCAGGTGATGGACGCATCGCATATTGTGCAAAAATTCTAGATTTAGATCCATATTCCATTGAAGTTGATGAATCTCTTGTAAAATTACAAAAACTAATGACTTTTTCAACTAAAATTGATTTTAATCCAATTTGTGAAGACGCAGTTGAGTTTGATTATGCAAAAACTAAACTTCAGAAACCAGTTTTTTTCATTGGAGGTCTTGCTCAGATGGGGGGAGATATTTTGGCAAATAGTATTATTGAAAAATTAGAAGAAATACCTAATCTTAAAGAAAATACTGGAATGACATTTGCTGGAACTTATTCTAAAAAATATTTTCATGGAACGTTGTCAAATGACGTGTCAGAAGGTGGATGGAAATCAGTAATTGAGCAAAATAACTTGAATGTAATTAAAACGATTATTTCGCCCTCAGTATGGACCTTTGATCAACCAATAGATACGCCATACATTTTTACAAAATTTAATTAAATTCTTTAAAAAACAAAGAAAAAAGAGAAAAAATCTCTATACATCAGTAGGTTCAGAATCACTGAATTCTTCATCGAGTGCTTCAGCTAATGCTAATGTTTCTGGAGCCTCAACAGTAGTCAGTTCTGAGTTTCCATCAGTTGTTATTTCTGCAGTCTCAACTATAGGAACTTCTGGTGTTTCAGTTACAGTGGCTTCTGGTGTTTCGTCTGCCTTTGTCGTCTTTTTTGATGTCTTTTTTGTTTCTTTTTTTGCAGTAGTTTTTCTTGTTTTCTTTTCAGTATCTTCTGGGTCCATAACTCCTGCCTCACCTAAAGCAAAAATTACCTCCTCTTCAGGATGATGAGGACTATCTACCATTCTTGCAATCCTTTTCTTGCCTGATTTCTTAAAGTAGATTCTATAGGTACTTGTATGTGCAACTACATTACCACCTATTGGACGGGTTGGATCTCCGAAAAAGACATCAGGTGATGCCATAACTTGATTTGTTGCAATTGCAGCACAGTTGTAGGTTTCTGCTATTCGGGATAATAGATGAACAAAATGATTTAGTTTTTGTTGTCTGTTTGAAAGAGTTCCCCTTCCTAGATATTCAGCACGGAATAATCCAACTGCAGAGTCTGCAATAATTAGTTTGATGTTATTCTCTTCAATTAGCGGTCCTACTTCTTCAAGAATTAGTGTTTGATGTGCGCTGTTATATGCACGTGCAACTATAATATTGTCAAGAACTTTTTGCGGATCCATTCCATTTGCATTTGCAATGGACACAATTCTTTCAGGTCTGAATGTGTTTTCAGTATCAATGTATATTGCACCTCCTTCCAGACCACCTTCTTCTTTTGATTTTTGAACTTGAACACACATGGTAAGGCACAGTTGTGTCTTTCCACATCCAAATTCACCATAAACTTCAGTTAGTGCTTGTGTCTCAATACCACCATCAAATAATGTGTCCAGACAATTAGTTCCAGTTGTAATTCTACCAATATCTTGTCTTCGTTTGTAAATTTCACTTGCACTTACAAAATCTTTAGAAATTAAACCTCCTTCAACTAAGTGTTCACGAGCTTTATTGACAATTTTTTCTGCAGTGTCTTTTTCCATTCCAGTAATATCTGAAATCTCTACTGGACCTCTAACGATAAGATCCATGATATTATGAATTCCTGCGTCAGCTAATTTTTTTGTAGTTACAGGTCCTACACCTGCTAAACTATCTAATCTTAAATCTTCCATACGGTATAGTACGGTACGGTACTTTATAACCTTATTGTTTTAAGATATGATCGTGTTAGGATTGATAAAATAAATGAAGTCTATCGTTTCTTTCTTCTTTGGCCAGGTTTGTTTTGTCCAGGAAACCTTCCCAACACAAATCGTTTTCTAAAGTTACTTTTGTTTCTGAGACTAGAGTTTGTACCTGTAATTTTTCGTCCCTCAACTTTAGGAGTTTGACCTCTTACTTTTCCTGCCTTAGTTAGCGAACCGTGAGTTGCCATGGTTAAACTTGTTACTTATTGAATTTATGTATTTGGAAATTACCAATATTTGGCTTTGACTTTCTCTATTACTTGTTCGTGCTCTCTGCTCTTGTTTCTAGCATATCTTTCCATTGCACCCAATGGTACTCCTCCTAGTGCTCTTGCAATTCCATTGAACAGATATTTTTGAGGGCCCTTTGCCCCAGTTTTGTTCATGAATTTTTGAATTCCGTATTTGAAGTTGTGTTGCCAAGTCTTATACAACACTCCTAATTGAGCAGGAGTCATCTCATTACCAATATTGAAGAAATCAGATTTTTCAAGCAATCCAATTGGTACAAAAGTTAATGCAGTAGTAGTAAACATAGAGCCTGGTTGTTCGTGTTCAAGTTCACTAATCAAGCTAATTGTCTCCCATGAATCCTCAGGGGTTTCATCATTATCTAACCCCATTATCAAGGTAAATGCTGGAACCCAATAGTGCTTGTTAAGCGTCTTTACTCCTTCTTTAACAACCCAATGCCATTCTTCTGGATGATATGGAGCAAGTTTTCTATCAGCATATTTTTCTATTAGTCGCAAGCTTCCCGTTTCAAATCCAGCCTGAACACCAGTCATATTGTCTGGTCCGGATTTGATTATCCTGGATAGATTAGGAATTAACTTCTCATCAGCAATTGCGCCGGCCAAAGTTCCGTGTGTTGGATTAGTATGTTTTACTCCAGTAGACATGATTGCAGTGAAAAGTTCTTCTAGAGCCTCACGGTTTGGTTCCATTCCCTTTGCAGTTCTTGGATCCATTCCATAAACAAAGATATCATCGCTGTGAATCCAAGCAGAGGTAGAACCGCCTTTTTTCATATTTACTTCAATTTCCTTCTTTACTTTCTCTGGCGGATAGTAACGTAGAGACCTAAGTGTTACATCACAGAATTTACAGCCTCTGCCACAACCTCGCATGACTTCTACCATCCCATGCATGCTAGGTTCTACAATGTCTGGAATTTCTTCAAGATCAGGTCTATCCCAAAAGTTCACAAATCTTCCGTGGATTTTTTTTCCGTTTCTTTCAAATTCTTTAATGTTTACTTTAAAATCACTCCGTTTTCTGAAAGGATCCATATTTTCAAAATCACCGTTAATCAAATAGTTGAAGAATCTTCCGGCATGGCCATCAATTTCAGGGGCAATTCCTCCAAGCTCTCCTTCTAGGATGGCATAAATTCCAAATTCCTGAATTTTTTCTGGGTCATAATTGTATTGCCAGGTCCCAGATGCACCCGAAATTACCTTTGCTTTACTTCCAGTTTTTTCTTTGGCTGCCTTAATTCTGTGATGGAGTTCGGTGTTATACAACTCATCATACGAAATTTGCTTTCGGCCATAAGTAAAAGTCATAGTTACAGGTC
>JASFUC010000059.1:0-7351 GCA_050050475.1 Nitrosopumilaceae archaeon | reverse complement strand
ATTTTATAACTTGTGATTTTTGTTCCAAAATCAAAGGGTGGACTCCAGGTCAAAGTTACTTTTTGATCTCCTCTTGTAGCGTGCAGGTTAGTTATTTTTTCTGGAACAAATGATTTGGGAGAACCAGTAGGAGTTGCTGAAACAATTTTTGAATCTGCCCCTTGGCCTTTGTCATTTACTGCAAACACCTGAAAACTGTATGGAAGACCGTTTGTAAGTCCAGTTATTCTGGCTTCAGTAATTGTTGTCCCCAAATTAGAATAGGTTGTCGTTGTATCTTTTCCGACTTCCCACACCACAACTTTGTAGGATTTTATGGTTGAGCCGCCATCAAAAGGTGCAATCCAAGTTAAAAGGACTTCATCATTACCCGGAATTGCAGTAAGTTCAACTACTTCATCAGGAGTTGAGACGTATTGTTGAGCAAATGACGGAATCATAAGAGAAGAAATTAAAACAAAAAATGCAAGTAAAGGAATTAAACTAAATCTCACTTTGTTAATCATTGCCTATAGGTTTGATAAAGTATCTTGCTTAGCTCAGCTTTTGCAGAAATTATATCAGTTCTTAGTTGTGAGATTTTTTCCACTTGACTTGTAACTTGCTCGTTAAAGTCTTCAGGTCTGTCTGAGTCATGTACCAAGGCTTTTAGCATATCTTTGGAAATGACAAGCTGTTTTTGAAGGTCTGCTATTGTTGCCTCAAGATCAATCGCTTTATTTGAGGAAGCCGCATTTCCTGCAACTTTAATTGTTATACTTTCAGAATCTGTAGCCGAAATCTTTGCACTTGTTAATTGACAAGTATTTGGTGCAATTTTATCACCTAGTTTTACATTCACCTCTTGGTTATCAGATGAAATCATAATAATTGGAATTCTTACCTGTTTGTTTCCAGCACATGCCTCAAAGACAACATCGTAAGTATCAGGGGTTGCCACAGACTCACTAATTGAAATTATTGTTGCTGTTTCTCCTTGTATCGGTGTTCCTGAAAATGACATTTTTTCTACAATATTAGCAGATTTTACTGGAGTGTAAAGAATGAAGTATAATCTATGAAGCTCTGCCCTGGCATCATTTAGTTTTTTCCTAGTGTCAGCGATTTTGTTTCCTTGTTGTTTGTTTTCCTCAGTTTTTCCCTTTCCGATAGATTGTTTTGCCTCTAAAAGTTGCTGTTTTAGGGTTTCAACTTTGGCCATAGCAGATGTAATGATTTGAGAAACATCGCCTTTGCTAACTAAGGTCGCAGAAATAGAATCGGGACTGGCTGCTTTGATTATTGTAGCACTTGGAACACAGGTATTTGTATTAATTGTCTCGGCAAGTTCATAACTCTTTGTTTCACTGTCAGAACGAATTATTACTTCTGGAGAAACAAGAGGAGTTGATCCGGCGCACACTTCGAATACATAATCATAGCTTCCTACAGATATTTTTCCTATTGCTTTTCCAAAGTCAGTTTTAATAGGAGTTACAAGCAATTTGTTAATTTTACCTGAAGAGGTTTCAAGTTTTGAAATGAATTCATTTAGTTTGGTTTCATCAACTGATTGTGCCCATCCTTTCGTAACTAATTTTGTTACGCTGCTAGGGTTAAGACATGCAACAGAATTACTTCCCTCTCTTATTACTTTGAATTTTCCAGAGTCACAAACCACTTTATCATTGGAAATTCCTATTTTGGTTTGTTTTTTTGGAGGGATGACGTCTGCATATGCATCATTTACTGATGTAATGGTTACCGTAAGAAGAATAGTCATAAGAGAAATGGCCAAAAAGATTGTTTTCATGAATTATTCATACCTCTGCTCTATTCATGACATTTGATTTGACATTCTGAGTGTCATCCCCGTATTACATTGTCTACTGCTTATTGGAAGAGGGTTTTTGGCCTCACTTCCAATCAGAACAGGTGACTGTTCAAATGTTTGTCCATTGTTTTTCTGAACAACTTGCGTCATGGAATGATTATTTACATTGATGATATTAAAGGGCAAGATTTTTGAACATATTTAAAAACAAGATATCTAGTTGATCTTATTTTGATTAAAGACAACCCTAAGATTGTTTTCCGGATGAAATTGAATTAAGGTTTGTTTTCAAAGCCAAATGATATTGCACAGGATAAACTACAAAAACTGCTTTGTCTTGAAGAGTATTCTTTGCCGCATTGTTTACAAGACTTCATTTAATTTCAATGAGACATTATGGGTTTTATCAAAATCAGAAAATGGGCTAACATGGTTTCAAGCTAAATACTTGACAAATCAGTCTAGGATAATCAAGGAATATTAGAAATCTTCAATTCTCGCATACTTGAGGAATTTCTTTGGATGCTCCTCAACTGATTTTTTTATTTTTAGTCTATCTGATTTAGATATTCCTTTCATGTTTTTCATTATCTCATTGATTAGGTCATAGCTGGTTTGGGCTCCCTTGTACAAACCTAAATGAAACAAAATCGGCAATTTGAAGAGTTGGTCATCAGTTTTTAAACTGACATCGCCAGGAGTTTTGGCATTTTTTGATTGTATTTGCAATGATTTATCCACTGCAGTTCCAAACAACTCAGATAGACCGGAACTTATGCTACGTTCAAGTTTAGTGTTTTTCTCTTTTTTTGCCATCGAAACTATTCGCTTTATCTTCAATAGAGCCTGATTTTCTTCAATTCCATCAAAATCAGGAGATGTCAAGTCAACTCCAAAGCATGTTTTGAAATAATCGATAATGTAGGATAAAGATTCCTTTCTACATGCTGCCTTTGTAGTTCCAAATGGGCAGTTTTCACAGTTTGTGGTAAAGTATCTTGCACCACGCTCACCAAAGCTAGACAAAATAATTGTATCATTTTTTCTCAATTTTTTTAATGTTCGAGATATTGTTGCTTCATCAATTTTTAGCATGTCAGATATTTCTGTTGCAGAGTACGATCCTTCATCGATAAGCTCTAGAATGTCCTTTTCTATTTCGCCTGGAGATCGCCTTGTTGATTCTCCAATTTCATCCCCCAGATAATGCCATACAAGCTTGTCATCATTTTGATGATTAATCTTCAGAGTTTTTTCATCAAATTCTGCAACAAATCCTGATGATGTTTCATGTTTTAGAATTTTTTTGATTATTTTTGATAAATTCTTATTTTTTAAATCAGCTACAAGATCTGTAATTTCTTTTAAGGTAATGGTATTTTTACCCGTACGCCAAAGAAAGTATAAAGCCCATCGTGCCTTTCTATCATCACTTCTTTCAATTTTTCTCAGTATGCTACAAAATTCATCAATTAAATCCCATTTAACATCAATGAGTAATGATTCATCGTTTTTTACCATCAATGTTTTATCAAGGGTTTTACAGAAATCTTCAAGAAGTTTATTTTGAATGGACTTTTTATTTGATATGGGTTTTTTTGGTTTGACTGATTTTGACCTTTCTAGAAATCTTTTGAGAAATTCCTCTTTATCTAAAGAATCTTCTTTGCGCAAATCACTAGTTCCAAATTTTAGAGTTTCAAAAAAGTCAAGATCATTGGAAAGAATTGAATCAGGACGGAAAATTTTCAGACCAGTAAGAGCTGATTTTGAGAGACCCAAGGCAAATTTGATTGATTATTCAAGCCTATAAAGTCATCTATTTGACATTAGAAAGGTCAATATTATCCAGATTGTTTTTATCAAAACTTTATCAAAAAAAACCCTGATTAAATACAAATTAGAACTAACAGTATTCAGAATGAGCACTCAATGTATTCAAACTACAAGGCAACCTGAGCCAACAAAAATCCTGGTTGAAAGCACTCCAGTAAAAGAAGAGATAAAACTTTCGACGAATTATTCTTGGGAGGATCTCCGAGGATTAACATTGGTATTTAATGAGGATTGGAGCTAAATTCATGATATACGAAAGTGCATTCATGACTTTTGATTATTTATCAAGTTGGGTTAATAGCAGGCGTTATAGATGTGGAGCAAAACAAACCGAATTTAACAAAAAATTATTAGATGCTTACAAATAAAAGATCAAATAATTAATTTTATAAAATTCAAATTAAATTAATTTTTAAATTGTAGTTATTTTTATTTCATCAAAAAGATTCTCAGCTTTTTTAATAATTTTCTTATCGTCTGCATTAGGTTCTGCAGCTATCAATACTAAATTCTTCCCAATTGGTACGCTTATGATAAGCTGGTTTTGTCTTCTTGATGCAATGTAATCAATTGGTCCTAACACATCATCCAATTCTTGTCTCATGTTATAATCAAGCTGCATCTGCATGTACACCATACGAACTTTTTCATCAGATAATAGAGGAGATATTCCTTTTCTAAACCCCCCAGCGACTAATCGTCCTAATCCATTAATTACACCTACATGTCTTACGTTATCTTCATTAGACAAAGTCTTACATGCTTTTTCTAATCTTTTGATGTCTTCAACTTTCAATAATGTCATTTTTTCTCACAAAAATTTCCTTAATTAAAAATTATTCTACCACCAATGGTTTTCATGACAATCACATACACACCCATTATCACATTTCATTCGTTTGCAATCTTCGCACGATTTCATTCTAAGATAGCTCATTTTTATAATCATATACCTAAAAGGCTCATTTAAAGACCATCAAAATTTACCCCTGCTAAAATAAGATCAACTAGTTGACTTTGGGAGAATTTTTTACAATTTTCTCTGTCTTTAATAATTTACGAGAATATCCATGAGTAAAAGTTGAGATATGCAAGTTATCAAAAAAATAAGGAAAATCATGACCAGACTTTAATTTTCTCAGTTACAAAATTGAAAAAAAATGAACCGAGATTATGAAGAACGCCTAAAAAAATTATTCGGAGACGATTCTAGTATTAATGAAGAAAAGATCTACAGGCAAAAGGAATTTCTCAGAAAACATCAGTATCAAAAAAGAGGACAAAAATGAGATGTGTTAATTGTGGAAACCAAGGAAGCTGGAGAGACCCCACATGTAACAAGTGTGATAAACCCTTGCATCAAAAAAATTGTAAAGGAAAAGCTCCTGATTGTAAATGTCATGAATTTAATGAACAGGCATGGACACAAAAAAAATCCAACCAAAATTAATTACAAGTATAAATCTAATTAGTATCCATGGTTTTGTTATGAATATTTTCGTAAACTTATATGAAAACGATTACTTTGGAATAAAGATTGAAGTACTCAAATCAAAAACATAGAATGGTCAATGAATGATAAGATTGGAATCATTGTAAATCGATTGGTATACGGCTTTACGTTTGCTTTCCTTTATCAAATTGTAATTGGCATTGCAACTTCTTTACTATCCATACCACTTACAGGAAACATTCAAGATTTAATATCAGGATTTGAAAATATTGAATCCCAACAAGGTCCATTATTTGTAGGGTGGTGGATCATATCCACAATAATTATCACTGCAATTTCATTACTAATAATTAGGTATAGAAAATATCTTTCACCTTACAAAGAAGAAGAAAACATCCATGTTCCACCAAAAATTACTGCTGTGACTGCAATCATTATTGGTGCAATAATGTCATTCTTGTTTTTCTTAATCGACTTGATTATTGGGGCAATAATAAAACCAGGCTCGCAAACAGATGTACAAGCTATCTATCAGGCCGCCATGGCAGGAGATCTTCTTCCATTATTTGTAAGCCTTATCTTTTCAATAATCGCCGGATTTGTTATAATCGGAGTTGTGAGCAAAACCTCCACTGTTTCAAAACTCACTGATGAATTTGGATTAAATGATTTTACACGTTTTTCTAAAATCATCAAAAAGAAAAAATCAGAACGCACAACTATCGCAGATACCATTGGACTCAGACCTGGAGAATTAATTCTAGTTGGAGAACAAAAGGTAGACCATACACAAATTGAATTATTTGAATATGATGAAAAAAATATTATTGAAAATAAAAATGCGACAATTGAAGAGTGCTTAGAATCTAAACATAAGCCCAATGTTTCTTGGATAAACATAGTTGGCATCCATGATCCAAAAATAATAGAAAGAGTTGGAAATGAGTTTGGTTTGCACAGACTGCATCAAGCAAACATTATGAACACCGAATTAAGACCCTCAATTGAAATTTCTGAAGACTATATTCATCTCACGTTAAAAATGCCTCATTTTAATACCGAAAAGGGAAAAATTGAGCTCGAGCAGATATCGTTTGTAGTGGCAAAAAATCATCTCCTGACTTTTCAAGAGATTGATGAAGATTTCTTTGACAAAATCCGAGAAAGATTAAGAGAGAATGTAGGAACTCTAAGAAAAAGGAATACAGACTATCTTGCATATACGTTAGTAGACGCTGTAGTTGACAGTTATTTTCTGGTTCTTGAGCAAATTGGAGATATTACAGAAAATTTAGAAGAGGAGTTAATGTCCCACCCAGGTCCAAATACTCTGCAAACACTTCAATTATTAAAAAGACAGATGATATTACTTAGAAAATCTATTTGGCCTGCAAGAGAGGTAATTGACAGTTTACAAAGGAGTCATTCTGGATTAATTGAAGAAGAAACAAAAACCTACCTTAGAGACAGCTATAATCACATTGTCCAGGTAATCGACACCATAGAAGGCTTACGGGACGTAGTTGGAGGCATGCTTGACACCTACCTTTCTAGTCTGAGTAACAAAATGAACGAAGTCATGAAAACATTGACTATCATTGCAAGCATCTTCATTCCAATCACTTTCATTGCAGGAGTTTATGGAACAAATTTTGATTATATTCCTGAACTTGCATGGGAGGGAAGTTATTTTGTCATGATTGGAGTAATGATAATTATTGTGATTATCATGGTAGCGTGGTTTAGAAAAAGACAATGGTTATGATTAGTTGAAATGACGAGTAAATCCATGCAAAGAACTTATGAGATTCTAGAAGGAGTTACAAATGATAAAGCTACAAAATCTTTTCAAATTTTTATTGTATCTCTGATTGCAGTTAATGTCCTTGTTGTGATTATTGAAACAGAAGAATCTGTTTTAGATGAATATGGTTATCTTTTTACACCCTTTGAAGTTTTTTCAATTATTATCTTTACTGGAGAATACATTACAAGATTAATTGTTTGTAAGTTAAATCCCAAGTATCAGAATTCAAGGCTTGGAGTAGTTCGTTTTATTTTCACTCCAATGATGTTAGTAGATTTGGCTGCAATCCTACCTTTCTTCCTTCCATTTGTTATCGCAGATACCAGAATAATTAGAATAATTAGACTGTTGAGACTATTCAGATTATTCAAACTAGCTCGATATTCAGATCCAATGAAGACACTCGGGGAAGCATTAAAAGCAAAAGCAGGTGATTTGGCTG
>JASFUC010000058.1:0-7384 GCA_050050475.1 Nitrosopumilaceae archaeon | reverse complement strand
GCCTATGTAATTGCTTTAATCATAAGGCCTGTAGGGGGTGCTTTT
The DNA here is from genome assembly GCA_050050475.1 of Nitrosopumilaceae archaeon. GTDB lineage: Archaea > Thermoproteota > Nitrososphaeria > Nitrososphaerales > Nitrosopumilaceae > Nitrosomaritimum. Next base: position 7,339 of record JASFUC010000058.1, on the reverse strand, counting down.
TTTGGAAACTATGGCGATAAATTTGGACGAAAGAAAACAATGATGATTACAATAATTGGTTTCTCTATCGCTACGTTCTCAATGGGATTTTTGCCTGTATGGGGAGAGGTGGGATTACTTGCACCTATGTTGTTAATCAGTTTGAGATTTGTTCAAGGATTTTTTGCAGGTGGAGAATGGGGAAGTGGTTCTGTATTGACAATGGAAAGTGCTTCCAAAGAAAAAAGAGGCCCTATGTCTGGATTTTTGCAAGGAGGTTTTTCTCTTGGTTTTATTATGGCTTCAATTTCATTTACCGTAGTTAGTTCTATTTTTTCGGATAATCAATTTACAGAATTTGGATGGAGAATACTTTTCATGTCTGGATTAATTCCAGGAATATTTTCATTAATCATACGATTAAAGATGAAAGAATCGACTATATGGTTAGAGAAAAAAGAAAAGCATGGGATTCATAATTTTCCATTAAAAAAAATTTTAAGCAAAGAACATCGACAAAGATTTCTTTCAGTGATGTTGATAACATCTGGACTTCATTATTTGTATTATACATCTCTGGGGTTTATGCCTACATTTTTAGAAAACTATGTTCATGTTGTACGGTCTGATGTTGCATTGATAATGATTGGAGGTACCACGGCTGCCCTTTTCGGGGAGTTTGTTGCAGGAAGCATCAGCCAAAAAATTGGACGTTTAAAGACATTTTCTATTTTTGCAAAGACATCTATAGTGCTAGCTGTTCCTATATCCTTATTTTTATTTGAATCTTCTAGTTTTTTTTCAATTCTTGTTTTTGTTGTAATTCTCACTCTTGTTACTGTTTCAGGTTGGGGTCCAATTCCTGCATTTCTGTCTGAACGGTTTCCAACGAGAATCCGAAATAGTGCATCAAGTTTTTCTTATAGCGCAGGGTTGATCATAGGTGCGTGGGCACCAATGATTGCAATTGAATTGTTTTCGATAGATCAAGCACATATCCCATATCTACTGGCTTTTAACATCATAATTGGAGCGGTTGCGATATTAGTTGGAGTAAGATTTAATCCTGAAACACGTGATATTGATTTAGTATCTCATCCTCACGAATCTAAAAATTAATGACCGTAACAACAAAAATTGCTTCTGAAAATTTGAACTTGTTTGGTTTAGAGATTCTAAAATTAATTTCAAAATTTTATGATTCTAGAGCCTTTTGCCAATTTTCAATCTCATTATCAAAATTCTGTAATTGCCCTTCAAATTGTTCTTGGGTTATATCTTCAGGTCGTATAAATAACCACGATACAGTTGAACCACTTTCATTTGGAGTTACCCTAGAAAATACAGTCCATTTCCCACCGCCACCTATAAAATCATGATCTAAAATTCCAAATTTCTCATTTGATCTTATTCTGATTTTTGCTTCTCCTAATGGAGAATCACATAACCACCAATCATCGTTGTCTTTTCTCATATTCTTTAAAGCTCCCCCTGTTTCCCAATTTTTTAAATTCATAAAGAAATCAAAAGTGGTTTTAACATCTTTTATTGTTACCATAGTTTTTACAATTACCGACCTTGGGATTTTCATATTTTTTAATTTTATATTAATCAAATAAACCATCCAATCGATTTTTTGTTATTCGATGCTGTGGTTTTTTACCTTTAATCATTACCAAAAAATAATTTCAAGTTTTGAATCTAGATAGACGAGTTGCATTATTGTTCTTTTTTGGGCATGTAAGGAGCTTTAGCTCACTTTTTGTTATTTCTCACAGTAATAATACTGTCAAAGATTACAAGACAGGGATCAAAAGAATTTACAAGGTTCTAAGTGACAACCAACAAAAAGATGTGTTAAAGTTTCCCTTTTGGTGAACAGATTAGGAAACTTCTGAAGCAGATTTTAAAAAATCCGCATTTTTTCCTACCAGACTTTCATAATAGGCTAAAAGTGAGATATATTTTCCCTCCATGAAATTGATGTCCCGTTTAAGATTCTTAATTTCATTAGAGAGAGACTTTAGAAGGTCTTTCTTGAGAGAATCATCTCTAGCATGGCTTGAGGTTGCATATCCTCCTCTATGAAATTCTGTTTCTCTGAAATCATACATTGCAGATTTCCTCTCTTAATTGAATTTTGGAAGGAGTTGTCTTTGTCCTGTTTTTCATGAAGTTTCTCTTATATTGGATAGCATGGCTCATCGAATGATAAAATGCTATTTTGAGATCTAATAATACAGGGTTTTGGGACAAATCTATCGCCTCTCCTCAAATAGCACCCAAGATAACCCCATTAGGTCTTCTGCAGTGTATTTCCTGTTTGAAAGAGTATTCACACTATTTTTTACAGGTACTCTCCCCTCCTGATTTGTTTTCAGCAAGTGTTGCTGGTTTTGAATGATGATTTGTTTCATGATTCAATATACAAAACGATAATCATATAGTCAGCTAAACATTAAGCGATATTTTTCAACAACCCTTGATAGTTCTGGAATATTCTTTCTAAGTTTTAATTAGTTTTGATTCATCAAATGAGTCAGCATTTTTCCAAACATGTTCAAAATAGTCCTCACACCAATCCAAGAACACTGGATCTGCTGAAAAAAATCCTGAAACCATGTCATTATTTCCTTTAAGGTCTGGGAAAAAAACAATGGCCTCTTTTTCAGTGGATGTTAGGCAGACATGAAGTTTTTCTACCATTTTTCTTTTGACAATCCCATTTGAGATATGCTTTCGCCATGAGATATTTTTGAGAAGTTCATCCCTTTCTTTTTGAGGAACGGTAGTAAAATGATCAAAAATATATCGGATAGAGACATTCTGGTTTGCCTTTTCTGCAACAACACGAGCTGTATCCAAAGGATACTGTGTAGTGATTATGTTTATGACTTTCTCAGAACCTTTTGCTATTCTTTTCAAGGTTTCTAGCACAGGACCCATTCCAGTTGCATATTTTGAATTGGTTAAATCCCCAATTCTGCGAATAAATTTTGGGTCTAGACTTCCCATGGTGTGAGTTTGAAAAAACTGGTTGTGTTTGGATAGAAATTCAAATGAATCTAATTGTTGGACTATCATAAGACCAAATGGAGTAAGGAAAAACAGATTGTCTGATTTTTTGTTAATTAAGCCACATTTTACAAGCCTTGAGGAATTTCTGTGAGCATCTTGAATTGATATGCCTAAGATATCAGCTATTTTGGAGAGTTTTTCGTCACCCTTTGCCAACATCTTCATCATTGAGCGTCTGGTTTCCCCTGCAAGCTCCATAAACAAGTCGTCAATGTACGGCTCCTCCATATCAAATACAATCCACTGCTCATCTTATTACTTTATTTGATTCTTGCAAGTTTTGTGGTAGTGATAAAATTGAGTATTTGAGGATTTGATCTTTGGCAATGTCTAATGCCTGTTTAAAAGCACACCAAAAATCAATATTTAGTATTCATAAAATGTTTTAATCTTTGATATTCATCATTTAAAAAAATAATTTCAAAAATTTTTGGAAATGTTGTTGAATTTATTGTTCGGCACACAAGTCAGGTGTTTTTGATTGTGTGAATCCTTTGATACTAGAGTTTTTCAGCGTAATTGGCTCTGATATGTGGACACATAGATAATCAGTTTCATTCTCTGTGATTACTTGAGTATCATACAAGTAAGCATCTCCAACATCAAGGTTTTCAGAATTATCGCATACGTCTTTAGAGTTGGCAACCTCATTTTCTCGTGCATCTATTTTTACTAGGCTAATCACGGTTTTGTCAATCCCTTTTTTGTAAACTATGTGACCTTTACCTAGATCAACAACAGTTCCTGGGACACTTTCAAGTTGGTAACCGTGAGACAAACAGACATCCCCCGCATCTTTGACTACAGAAACATGTCCATGGACTGCATAGTCCCCACAATCAAAACTTTGGCAATTGTTGTATGTGTGAACCCCAACCGTATAGGTATGGTTATAATCGGGAAGAATCATTACACCTGCTCCATGGCTGTCGCCATCAAGATTTTTTGCCCATTCCACAAGATCAAAATCTAGTGTTGCAGATAATTCCCAAAATGCATTTTTGCCATTTGCCTGAACAACATCTTTTAGCACTGTGTTTTCAGAATCAATGAATGGGTATTCACTTGGATCAGAATATCCTGGCAGTGATAAGCTTGCCGCAATAATTCCAATTAAACCAATTATTGTTCCTGCCAAAAATGCCCGATTCATCACATATCAAGAAACTTGATTTGTTTTAAGCATTGACCAATGTAATGGTTAAAAGATTACAATTTATCCAAAAAACAATTTCAAAATACGACTCGAATAGGATTCAGCTACCAAATTGGGAACAAAGAGGGTTAACGGGAATTTGAACTTGTCTATTTCAGGGATTCATAATTTTATTTTATTCAATTAAAATTCATAGGATAATGCTAGTCTAAAAATCAATTTTCCCCATTTTTCCATTTTGAAAATCGTTTATGGCTTGTTGTAATTCTTCTTCTGTGTTCATTACAAATGGGCCATACCGTTTTACGGGCTCATTGATTGGTGTACCTGCAATCAGCAGCACTTCAGCAGAGGCATTGTGACTAGAAAGTATGACATGCTCTCCTTTTTGATCAAAAAATATGGCCTGATTCTTCTTGGCGATTACTTTTTCACTTCCAAAAAACGCATTGCCCTTTATCACATATGCAAAAGCATTGTAGTTTTGAGGAATATTTTGCGTAAATGTTGCATTTGGTTGAAGTTTGAAATGTAGATAAACAATTGGAATCTTTGTATCAATTACTGCTTTTGTCCCCATAGATTCTCCTGCGATTACCTTAACTTGAACAGAACCGTCATCTGTTTTTGCAACTGGGATATCATCAGAAGAAATTTCTTGGTATCGTGGCTTGATCATCTTTTCTTTTTTTGGCAGATTTACCCAAAGTTGCAATCCATGGAATCTTCCACCTTTTTTTGCAAATTCCTTTTCAGGTAGTTCAGAATGAATTACTCCAGAGCCTGCAGTCATCCATTGCACATCGCCAGGCAACAGTTTTCCAGAATTTCCTTGCGAGTCTTTGTGTTCAAATGCACCTTCAATCATGTAAGTTACCGTCTCAAAGCCCCTATGAGGGTGAGGTGATGCACCCTTTGCTTCATTAGGGGCATATACCACAGGACCCATTTCATCGAGGAGTAAAAAAGGATCAAAGTCTCTTATTGCATAATTTGGAAAAGGTCTGCTGACTTGAAAGCCGTCTCCTTCAGTTGTGGTTTTAGCTGTTATTATTTCAGAGATGGTTCTTTCATTTTTAGATGTTGACACAGTTTCTATACAAATTGTTTATATTTAATCCTCATATAGGTTTCAAAAAATAATTAAAAAGTTAGGATCGAACTGAGTCCAGATAACAAATTTGGAACAAAATGTGTTTCCGTGGATTTGAACTTGTCGGGTTTAGGGGTTAGTAGATTTCCAGAACTAGATCTAGATTTTTCAAAAAATTGTCAATATCCTGTGATTCGTATCTAATAAAATAATTTCAAATCAAATAAAAAAAGTCTAAACTACTTTTATTTTATTCCTGGTAGCTAAATCTCTAACATCTATGTAATTGAAATTTCCTTTTACAATTACCACAAAATCTTTCCTTAGTTTTCCTGCTTTCAGTGCCTAAAGGTGAACCACATCTATCACACTTTTCTTTAATCATTTATTATTTCTCCATTTCAAATTATCTTGCTTAATTTTCTCTTATATCCAACAATTTCTTGTCCTGATCTAATCTTAGACCCTTGTATCGATTTCTGATGGTTACCTCAGTAACATTTGCAGCTTCGGCAATATCTCTCTGAGTCATATTTTCATCATTCTTAACTGATGACAAATACAACGCAGCAGCAGCTAAACCCATTGGATCCTTTCCAGACGATTCTTCATGTTCTTGTGCAATTTTTAGTACTTTTGTTGCATAGCGTTTTGTTTTTTCTGTAATTCCAAGCTTACTTGCAATTCTTGCAATACATTGAATTGGGTCAACTACTGGCATTTTTAGACCTAATTCTTGATGTAGCAGTCTATAGCATTTTGAAATATCTTTTTTCTTAAGGTTGCCGGCATCTGCGACATCTTTTATCGTTCTGGGTGTTTCAGTTTCTCTACATGCTGCATAAAGAGATGCTGCAATCAAAGCTGAAATTGAACGGCCTTTGACTAAGCCTTTCTCTAAGGCTTTTCTGTAAATGTAGGCTGATTTTTCAATTATAAAATCAGAAAGTGACAGTTTGTCTTTTAGTCTGGTTAATTCACTTAATGCTTGTCTAAGGTTTCTATCCGTAGAAGCACTGACTTTACTTCTGTTATCCCATGTTCTTAGTCTTTCAATAGTGCTTTTCATAGTAGATGTAAGGGGTTTTCCAGAAGCGTCACGGTTTATTGGGTTGATAGTGGTTGAAAGTCCTCTATCATGCATTGCAAGGGATGTTGGTGCACCTGTTCTAGCAGGATCCGTACCTCCATCTTTTGAAAAAGACCTCCATTCAGGTCCAGAATCTTGTAACATCTCAGAGAGAACATTACCACATTTCCCACAAAATCTTTCCCCAGTAACACTATCTGTCACCATTCCACTTCCACAACGTCTACAGACATTATTGGTATTGATAGTTTGTAAAACCAAAGATAAGATCAACATTGGTTAATTTACTTCTTATAAGAACCGGCGTATTTCACAATTTTTGTAAAAACTATCAGATGTCGACAAGTTTATCGGCAGTAAGTAAAAAGAGAATCTCTAATCGACGCCTATAACATATGTGATGACTAACGAGATAACTGCTATTTCTTCACCTTAAGTACGATGAACTGACTATTAAAACATGATAACAAAAGAAGAAAAAATGGAAATCTTTGTAGATACTATTTCCAGTCTTAGAAAAAAAATCACTTTATCTCAGAAAGATCGATTAAAGGAACATAACCTAATAATTGAGAAAAAATCTGAAAAGTTTAGAAGACTACCATTAGACTAGTTAATTTTTTCCATAATCGAATTGGTTAGACTCTCTACAACAATAGCTAAAATTAAATCTCTTTAAGGGATTTAAAATTATTTTTTAGAATCTAGAATACTAGCGTACCTTTGAAAAAATATTTTTAGAAAAATTAGAAGGAGTTATTTCCCAAAAAATAATCTCAAATCCATTCAGATATTTTATCTCATTAATGTTCCACAGTGAATGCAGTGTAGGGAACCGTTTGGTTGCCTATAGTGGTTGCAGTTTAGTTGTGGTTTTGGCATTGTGACACAATAGTTGTTTTTCATATTAAATCAAATCTTGTAAATTTTGCATTGCTCTAGT
>JASFUC010000057.1:0-7667 GCA_050050475.1 Nitrosopumilaceae archaeon | reverse complement strand
TTGACGGTATTTTGAAATTGGTTTCCCTGTGGCACCATTCAAGCCTAATGGACCTAAAACAAAATTTGCCTTGTCTGCCCAAAACAAGACCTCATCAGTTGGGCTGAAATAGTTTACAATTTTTCTTTGAATCACCTTACTCAAAAGTGGCCCATATTTTTTAGAAGATGGAACGTCGCTAGTAATTGACGCTCCAAAAAAGTGGATACTCTCAATTATTCCGGTATTCTGATTCTTTTTTGCCAATATTTCAATTGTGCTCAAAATTACCTGCGATCCCAATGAATGACCCATCAAGCGTATCTTGGTTTTTGGGCTAATTGACTTGAAATCCTCAATAAACATGCCTAAATTACGCCCATTCTTCTTTGCGATCGCCACCCCCACATCCAAAGCTTGCTTGGCATAGGCAATCAGATGAGCACCAGTAGTGTTAGAGTCATAGCTATACCCAATAACTGGATGTTCATATCCAAGACGCCTGAGTTTGTTTCTAGCAATTACTGCTTTTGCAACTGCTCCTGCATTGTCATTTCTCAGCCCATGAATCATTATTGTGAGTTCTTTTGAATCAACAAGTTTTTCAAAATATTTTTTTGGGTAAAGATAGTATGGATTTTTCTTTAGTGTTTTTCCACTGGAAAGATCATAATATCCCCTTGTAGATATCCTAGGAATTATTTTTGTCATTTTTATCCGGTATGCCCAAGCTGTTTTTTGTATTTTTCAATATCTTCTGGTTCAACCTTTGCAAATAACGGGGATGCATCACCTAATTTGTGTCCGGGTTTTATTTGTAATTCCGACAAAGAATCCCATTTGTTTTCTTTAACATTGCCCTTCAAACCAAGTTGTGTCCATATTTTTTCTGAAGAACTTGGTAGAAACGGAAACAATGCAATAGATAAGCTTCTTGCAGCATTTGCAGACAAGTAAACACATGTCGATGTTCCAGGTCCTTTCTTCCAAGGTTCTTTGTGTTGGAAATACTGATTGAAAAATGATGAGAACTCCATAATTTTTTTCAATGCCCTGTCCAGTTGGTTTTGCTCTAATAAGCCTCCCAACTCATTTGCAAGATTTTTAATTTTGTTTTCAGCATCTTTGTCTTGTTCGTCATATTCTTCAGTTTCTGGAACTATGCCTTCAAATGCTTTTTTTGTGAATCCCAATGCACGATTTACAAAGTTTCCAAGATTTCCAATCAATTCAGAGTTTATTCTAGTTGTAAAGTCATCCCAATCAAAATTCAAATCATCTTGAGAGTAAGGATTTATTGCTACAAGATAGTATCTCAAATAATCTGCAGGATAGTATTGCAAAAACTCTTTCAGGCCAATATACCAGTTTCTGCTCTTTGAGATTTTCTTTGATTGCAATGTTAGGTGCCCTCTTGTTGGTATGTAATCAGGAAGTTTGTACTCCTCATCCATCCCTAGGCGCATTGCAGGCAAAAACAGATAGTGATGGTATACAATATCTTTGCCAATGAAATGGTAAATGTCTGCTGAATTCCAAAATTCTTTGCCATCCAGTCCTTTATCATTTAGAAATTTGATTGCAGTAGAAATGTATGCCAAATGGTTATCAAACCACCCATAAAACACCTGTCCCTTTGCTTCATCAAGTGGAATTGGTACCCCCCATGAGATATCTCGTGTAATATCCCAGTCAACAAGTCCTGTTTTTATCCAGTTTTGAACATATTTTTTTACATCTTTTTGCAGATTTTTGTTTTCTTCTAACCACTTTGATAAAGAATCTCCAAAGCTTTTTAATCTGAAAAAGTAATGTGTGGTTTTTTCTTTTGTAGGAGTATGGCCGCAAATTGAACATTTAGGATCAGAAATCTCTTCAGGAACCCTACCACAACTCTCACAGAGATCAGAGTATTGGTCCTCGGCATTGCAATAGGGACATACCCCCTTTACATATCTGTCTGGAAGAAATTTCTTGTCATTATTGCAATAAAATTGAATGATTTCTTTTTGGTAAATGTGTCCTGAAGTGTTTAGTTTTGTAAAAACGTCTTGTACGAATTTTATGTTTTCAGGTGAGCTTGTCTGATAAAAAAAATCAAAGTCAATTCCAAATGCAGTAAAATCCTCATAGTCTCTTTTGTTCCAATAAGCAACATATTCACTAGTGGTTTTTCCTTCTTTTTCAGATTGAATTAAAATTGGTGTGCCAAAGTCATCAGATGCACAGACATAATATGCCTCCACACCCTTTAGTTTTAGAAACCGTGTTGTGACATCAGCCGGCAAATAAGTAGAAGCAACATGACCTAGATGAATTTCTCCATTAGCATATGGTAATGCACTTGTAATGATTGCTTTGTCTCTCATTTGTAATCTGGATTGTATTAGAGGTTAAGAAGTTTTACCAACTATTCATGTATTTTACTTGCTCTGGTGTTAGTTTATCCATTTTAACATCCATAGCCTTGAGTGCATCAACTGCCACCTGCCTGTCTATCTCTTCTGGAACTGTAATTATCTTGTTGCCAATTTTTTTATGGTTTTTGAGAATATACATGATTGATAAGATTTGGTTTGAAAAGGATTGAGCCATGACTTCTGGAGGATGTCCTTCAGCTGCTACCAAGTTTGCAAGCCTTCCTTGCCCTATAAGGTAGACGCGCCTTCCATTTTTCAGAATACATTCATCAAGATTTGGTCGCACTTCTTTTACGGATTTTGATTTTTTCAGTAAAAACTCTGCATCAATTTCAACATCAAAATGCCCAACATTGCCCATGATTGCGCCTTCTTTCATCTGCAAGATGTGTTCTTTTCTAATCACGCTAGTCATGCCAGTACATGTGATGAAAATATCACCAATTTTGCACGCTTGGGCTATAGGCATTACTTCAAATCCATCCATGTGAGCTTCAAGAGCCTTTACAGGATCAACTTCAGTTACAATAACTTTGGAACCCATGCCATGGCATCTGGATGCAACACCTCTGCCAACCCAGCCATAACCAACAACAACTACACGCTTTGATGCCAAAAGTAAATTCATTGCTCTAAGGTATCCATCAATAGTACTTTGTCCAGTACCGTATCTGTTATCAAACATGTGTTTAGTGTAAGCTTCATTTACCAAAATTACAGGGTACCGGAGTTTTCCTTGATTTTCAACAGCTCTTATTCTGGTAACACCAGCAGTAGTTTCTTCTGTTGCTCCAAGTATTGGTAAGTCTTTGTATTTTTTATCAAAATGTGCTTTGACATTCATGTCAGCCCCATCATCAGTCAAGATAGTTGGTTTATGATTTAGAACTTGTTGAATACACCAATCATATTCTTTAACGGATTGTCCATGCCATGCATAGACATGAATTCCTTGCGATGCTAAAAATGCCGCAATATCATCTTGTGTTGTAAGAGGATTTCCGCCGCAACATGCAACAGTTGCTCCTAATTCTTTTGCACCCATCAAAAGAACTGAGGTCTCCTTTGTAATGTGAAGACAGAATCCCAAAGTCACTCCCTTGAGAGGTTTTGATTTTTTTAATCTACTAATAGTATTGTTAAGAATTGCCATATGAGATTTAGCCCACTCGTAAGATAATTTTCCCTCTTTGACTAGTTTTGGAGAGGTTTTGACTTTACTCAATATCAAAAAATCCTCTAGTCACTATAAATTCCTATCATGCGAATCTAAATAAATAACAGAAACAGTTAGCGTAACTAGTGGCCTGGAAAAAGATTGCTGAAAAAAATGAAGTTGCTGCAGGAAAAGGTAAAGCCTTTAAAATCGACGGCAAGCAGATAGCAATTTTCAATCAAGACGGATATCATGCACTAGACGATCTATGTGTGCATCAGGACGGGTCCCTTGCCCCTGGAAAGCTGGAAGGAGATATTGTAGAATGTCCACTGCATTTTTGGCATTATAACATCAAGACGGGAGAATTAAAAGACTACATCAAAGATGTTAAGCTTCAGACATATACCGTAGAGGTTAAAGAGGACGGAATTTACGTAGACATTTAGATTTTAAGTAGAATTTTGCATAATTTCCATTGAGTTTCTGGCAAAACAAATTGAAAAGTAGTAATTAGGTGTACAACTTTTATTCACATAATTTATCGAGGATATCAAATGAATCAAGAGATTATCGATGAAATTGAAAATCAGGATTATGAGAAAATTACGAATCTTTGTGAGAATTTTCTAAAAAAGCAGATGGAAGAAAATAATGCAGATGGATTGATTCTTGGGCTTAGCGGAGGGATAGACTCTGCAGTATTGGCATATCTTTGCAAAAGAAATCTCAAAGACAAGACACTTGCAATCATTATGCCGGATACCGAAATTACACCAAATTATGAAACAGAAGATGCCCTGAAGATGATTTCACTTACAGGCATACAATACAAGTTAATTGACATCAAACCAATAGTCAAAGAATACTCTATGTATCTTGAACCAAATGACTGGGCAAAAGGAAACCTCAGAGCAAGAATTAGAACCAACATATTATACTATTATGCTAATACGAAAAATTATCTTGTTTTAGGATCAAGTGACAAAAGTGAACACCTAATCGGATACTTTACAAAGTTTGGCGACGGAGCTGCAGATTTAGTTCCAATAATTTCTCTTTACAAACTGCAAGTAAGAAAGATTGCAGAGTATCTTAGAGTTCCAAAAAATGTTATTGAAAAGAAAAGTAGCGCTCATTTGTGGAAAGAACATGAAGCAGAAAAAGAGATCGGTGTTTCTTATGAGGAAATTGATTCTATTTTGTATTGTTTGTTTAATAAAAAATTATCAATAGAGGAAACTTGCGCTAAAACACAGATTGAAAAATCCACAGTTGAGAAGATATACAGCCTGTATTTGAAAAGCAAGCATAAGAGAATGCCTGCTCAAAAACCAGAAAGAGAATAAAGATGAAACTGCAAGACACACTATCTAACCATGAAAAAGAGCTGGAGATAGCACAAAAGGTAAGAATTTACCTTTGCGGAGTAACCGTATATGATGAGTCCCATATTGGTCATGCCAGGACAATTATTGTGTTTGATGTGCTCAGACGATACCTTGAAAGCAAAAACATCAAGGTGAATTTTATCCAAAATTTTACTGATGTTGATGACAAAATAATCAATCGAGCAAAGATAGAAAATTTGACATCTGAGCAAATCAGTACAAAATACATTGAACATTATTTTAGCGATTTTGATGGATTAAATGTCAAGAGAGCAACAAACTATCCCAAAGCAACTGAGCACATTCAAGATATTTTAGATTTTATACAAATATTAATCGAAAAAGAAGTCGCATATGTTTCAGAAAACGGAGTGTATTTTTCAGTCTCAAAGTTTCCCGAATATGGAAAATTATCAAAAAAACATATAGATGAATTACAATCAGGTGCAAGAATTGAGGTAGATGAGGCAAAAAAAGACCCATTAGATTTTGCAGTATGGAAGTTTTCAGAAATAGAACCAACATGGGACAGCCCATGGGGTAAGGGAAGGCCAGGATGGCATATTGAATGCTCTGCTATGAGCATAAAGTATCTTGGGGAAAATTTTGACATTCATGGTGGAGGAAGAGATTTAATTTTTCCTCATCATGAAAATGAGATTGCACAATCTGAATCATTTACTCGAAATCAATTTGCAAAAATTTGGATGCATGTTGGGATGGTTACAATAAATGGCGAGAAGATGTCAAAATCTCTTGGAAACATAAAATCAATAAAATATGTTTTGAATAATTGGGGGCCAAATATTATCAGATTGTTTTGTCTATCAGGGCATTATTCCAAGCCAATTGATTATTCAGAAGATCTCCTAAAAGAGAATCTAATAAAGTGGCGCCAGGTAGAGACTGCATATTATGAATTGATTCATGCAATAGGCACAAATTCTGATGAAAATGTAACTGAAATGGTTCAAAAATCAAATAAAGATTTTGACGATTCCCTAGAAAATGACTTGAACACCCATCTAGCATTGTCAGCATTTTTTACACTTGTAAAAGAGGCAAACAGATTAGCAGCAGAAAATCATCTTGGAGCAATTGAAAGCAAAGCAATCATGCCAGACCTGCAAAGAATGCTTGGCATTTTAGGATTAAACATTCCAAAAATCTCACCAGAACAAAAACAAGAAATTGATAAAATGATTAATGACAGAGAAAGGCTAAGAAAAGAAAAACAATTTTCCGAAGCTGATAAAATTAGAGATAGTCTAAACGAAATGAATGTAGAGTTAATTGATCATAAAGAAAAAACAATTTGGATGAAAAAAGAAAAAATCAAAGCAGATCTGTAAGAATTTTATCCAATAAAATATGTAATTAAATTAAATTTTAATCAATTAGTCATATCTAAATTATCAAAATATTACGCCTAGAAAAATTAGTTGCGTCTAATTAGTTCTATCTAATTTTCGCACTCTTTAATTAGAAAAAAAATAAACATAATTCATGAATGCATGGAACAAGTTTTGGAAATGGTATGAGAATAAAATTCTAGGAAGCGTAGTATTAATTGCGATTATACAATTCATTCAGGTCCCCCACATGGTTTGGAATGCAGACATTATGCTAGAAGCTGGAATTGTATCAAGGGTGCATCCTGTAATTGATTGGTTTTTGTACGGAGTGGATTTGATTGAGATTGTTTCAATCATAAATGTTGGAATGATTATGTACAGTCTAATTAAGAAAAGGCAGACAAAATCAAAAAAGATTGCAGAAAAAGTTACAAACTAGATCTGGTACAACAGTGAACCCCCTAACAAAAACGATTTCTTTTCAAATAATCCCCCCTAAACCTAGATAAGTGTGGAAATCATTCAGATTTCGAAGGGGATGGAACAGACTAAAGAATTTACAAAGTATGGGTTTTATGAGGTCGAAGAGAAAATAGAAATGTTTTTTCCATCAGTAGAGGTAAGGATAGAAAGAGATGATGAGAAGGGTTTTTCTTATTTGCGTAAAGATGCCGAGGGGAATGTGGTAGAAAAAATAATCCCATCAAAATCCAAAATCAAATTAGAAGTTGCCCCCATTAGACCTTTGAATTATCCAGCCCATCGAACTAATTTTGTGTATCTGAAATTCAACAAAGAAGTTTATTTGAGTAAAGGTGCATCGACCTCATTTTTGGTTCGCTGTCCGATTGAAATTGGAATATTTTTGGTTCATGACTCTCATAAAGATTCAATGGATTGGTTTACATGCGATCCCTCCAATTCTAGATTTGGTTTGTATGGAGCACCAGATACGGGCAAGCTTTGCAAGTATTACAAAGTACCCATAGTAAAAAATGAGCTTGATTCACACCCATATCATAGTTGTGTGATGAGAGTGAATTTTGAAAATTTGTTAGAAAGGGGATATTCCATTACAAAGGCAATTTTCCCAATTACTGACCATTTTCTGTATTACAAAGAAGACAGGGTTCAACTAGATTCACTCCAAGTAACATTGCGAAAAAGAATGGCAGTAGAATACGTAGAAACTACGGAGCTAAGGTTGCAAACTGATTGGACAAAATCTCCATCATGGGAAAAAGATACTGAAACACCTTCAATGGAGATGGGATTAGAATAATGTTCGAAGAAGTGTTTGAGCAACTTGATTCTTTTACAATAGCAGGAAGTGAGTTTTCCCTATTCAGCTTGATAATCGGTGGAA
>JASFUC010000056.1:0-7692 GCA_050050475.1 Nitrosopumilaceae archaeon | reverse complement strand
ATTCGGATAGGACCAAAATCTACAACACAGCTTTGATGGGAGAACGATTGTACCAAATAAACTTGCATGATAATACAATTTTTGATGTTTCCCCAATTGATACTGGTTCTTGTGTGGTAGGAGAAGATATGATTTTTAGCAAGGATGGAGAAAAATTCTATCTTACCTGCATGGGTTCTGACAACATTTTGGTGTTTGACGCCAAAACCGACCAACTAATTGATGAAATCTATGCAAATCAGGAAGAAAGCCCAGAGGCATTTACAAAATACCCTCATGGTATTTCAGCCGATGAAACCATAGATAGGATGATTGTTACTCAAACAGTGTCACCTGCACTTGATGATCCACAAAGTAGTGTTACGATAATTGAACTTAGTACTGGAAATGTTCTATCCACTCTAGAACTGGCTAAAAGTTCTGAAAACCCTAGCGCTCCAGTGGAGGTCCTGTTTCATCCTGAGCAGCACTTGGCATATGTCTCAGGAATGCTTGATGGAACCATTTGGGTACTTGTGTGGGATGAGCAGACTGAATCCTTTACTCCAAAACTGGTTGATGATGGAGCAAAGCGTGAACATTCATGGCCACTTGACTTGAATATTGGTCCCAACGGAAATCTGTTTGTTAGCTTTGCAGTACCGGGTGCTGTAAATGAATATTCTTTGGAAAACCCAGAGCAGCCAGAACTTTTAAGGACACTACCTGCAATGCCTGGCGCTCATCATACTTTGTTCAGTAAAGATGGAAAATACATGTTTGTTCAAAATAATCTTTTGAATTTGGATGGATTAAATTCTGGAACAATTAGCGTAGTTGATTTACCTTCAGGAAATCTTATAGCAACTATAGATGATACATTAAAGCAAGGAATGATGATAGAATCAATAGATTTGATATATGAAGAGTCGTTAACAAAAACCACATTAGAGTCATAATGTTGATTACATTTTACTAATACTCGACAAAAGTGGATTTTCCAAATAAATTTTGAAATTATTTTATTTGTGCTGCTAGTTGTTTTCTTTTTTGAAATGCAATTGCACTCGCAACTAACAAGAGTCCTTGCAAAACATACCCTCCAACTATTAACACAATGGCATTTTCCGCAGGGACAAAACTCATCATTATTTCTATATGCTTTGGAGATACGGTATTTCCGATAACTACAATTACTGCGATTATCATATTTGGTATTACAGAGTATTGTAATCTCCAAACCGAAACTGCAGCAAGGGCAATGAAAGAAGATTCTAGCAGTATTGCGTTTACTAAAAATTGCGGATCCCCCATTGGAATTCCTATTATTCCAACAATACTAATTGATATCAAAATAAGAAAAATAATCCTTTGAAGGAGAATCATATTTTCCATAAATTTATTCCAAATAATAAAATGACTATTCTGAATGATGTAATCTTATTCAGTTTGTTGGAAAACTATCCAAAAATAAAAAAGGAATTTTATCAAGGAGCAGTTGATCTAATCATCCAAAGCATTTTTTCGTGCTTTTCCATCAAACCTGTCAAAAAGTCGCTGGTTCCCATATCGTGAAAACCCTTGTCAGATTTCTCAAGATCAGATCTAAGGCTTCTAATTATTGACTCGTGGTCTTCGATCAAATTAGAAAACATCTCCTTGTCACTAGGATATTGTCCAGGATGCTCTTTGAGCCTTGAATGACTTTTCAGTTCCTCAAGAGTAGCAACTGCCTTTCCTCCCAACTGTCTTACTCTCTCTGCAATATCATCAATGAACACTTCAAGTTCACCATATTGACCTTCAAAGAATTTGTGGTAGTCATTAAAGTGTGGGCTGACTACATTCCAATGATAATTCCTGGTTTTTGTATAAAGCACATACTCGTCGGCTAACAATGAAGTAAGCATACTTACTACTCCTTCTCTGTCCTGTTCTACAATTCCTATGTTGAGATCTTTCTCTATTTTTGTGTCATATGCTTGCGCCATAACTAAATTTGAATTTTTATCACATATTAGTAAATCGTTGCACATCTAAAAAATTAGCACTAGAATCTAAAATAAAACAATTAAATTTTCAAATGACATTAATTATTTTCCTATTATGGTCTCGGCCAAAACAACCATCTCTTCAAAATCATTTTTGTTTGGATTGTTCTTTGCAAATTCTACTAAGCTGGATTTCCTAAGACAGCTCTCAATATCTTTTATTGGATAGTTGGTGTTCTTAAGAAAGTACAAAAGATCTTCATTTGTTATCTCTTTCTTCAAATTCAACTTATGACTCAAAAATAGTCTTATGGCTTGGCCAACCTTACCGTACGCATCTTTAAACTCCTGTCTTTTGAAATTTTCTTTTCCTTCTTGTAGAAGCTTGTTTGATTCATAAAGATAATCATACTTTTTTTGAGGAATAGGTTGAGTCTGGGATTTGTTTGGAATTGTTTTTTTTACTCTTAATTTTAGGTACAAAAATACGGCTGTTATCCCGATCAACACTGCAACCAATAAAGGTAAAAAGTCAAATTGATTTCCATTCTCCTTGTCAAGCTTCACCGATACCAATTCATCATTTTCAAAATCTCCGGTTATTTTTGAAGTTTGAAAATCTTCATTTTGGTATTCAATCAAAATTGAGGTATTGTTTTGCTCTGCAGTATACTGTATGGTCTGCTCTACATACCCTTCTTTGATCAATTGTTGCTCATATTCTTGAAATTGCGGATCATTGCGCAATTTGGATAATAGATATTCTTGGTCTTCTTGAGTCTGTTTCTGTATGTCAGTAATGGTTCCATTAATCACACTTCCTTGAATTTTACCCCACTTTCCCTCGGAATTTTCGTAATTTGCCTCAAAAGTACCCGTAGAGTTTGTGGTGGGATTTAGACTTCCTAGAGTAAAATTGTATCCTTCGTCTAACATTTGCTGATGAAATCGCTGGAATTTTTCATCAGATACTATGTTTTTTTCAAATTCTGTTTGCAGTTCATTTTCTTTTTGTAATTGCTTCTGAATCTGCTGTTTCAATGCGCTGCTGTCTTGGTTTAATTGATTATTTTGTAGTCTTTGCTGAGGATCTTGTGACATAGGAGATTGATTGAATAGTTCATCTAATCTTTGCTGCATTGATTGTTGAGGATTGAATTGGTTGTTTTGAGGGGTGGCGGGTCCTTGCTGAGATGAACTTTGCATCTTATTTGCAGTATTGTTTTTCTGAGAATCTTCTGCAACAAAAATAATCTCAATTGGGCCAAGAGATACATTCATTTCATTTCCATCATTGTAATTGAACACTAGATTTACCTTTATGTTGGAAGGTGTGTTTGAAGTGCCAAAATCCAAAGAAAGAGTCTGCTTTCCTTCATTTATTGTCAAACTGGATGCCTTAGTGTTTGAGCTAGAAAATTGAGTATTACCTTGTCTGATCTCCTGAATTAAGGTATATTGAAGCATTCCCGAAATAGATTCTCCCTTGTTGTTTTCAACATCAATTGGAACAACTGCATTTTCACCAACTGTGAAATAGTAGGTTGACTGCTCTGAAGACATTACAAGATCTTCAGCAAATGCAGCTTGAAATGATATGAGAAATATCGCTAACAAAAGTAATTTCTTCATTGGATTATTCTCCCTTTACCATATCTGATGTAGAGTTGTGCAAAGAAAACGCAAAGTGAAGCCACAAAAAACCAATCTTTGATGCTGGTCTCCTCTTGTTCTCGCTTTATGTCCTGACTGATGTTTTTGTAGATATTATCCAGAGTATTCGAATCAATTGATTTGAAATATTTGCCTCCTGTATTATCGGCAATTGCTCTAAGGGTTGCCTCGTCTAGCTCAGCATATTGTGCCCTTCCAAAGAAATCATAGCCTAGCACTACCTTATCTTCTGAACCCAAACCAATCGTGTAGACCTGAATGTCGTTTGTTTTTGCAAATGCAATTGCCTCCGTTGGGGAAATTACCCCTGCATTGTTGACCCCATCACTTAGGAGAATTACAACTTTTTTCTTGTTGGGAACAGAGGTTGCCATATCGATTCCCAAACTAAGGCCGTCCCCTATTGCAGTTTTTCCTTCCCGTGGTAGAATATCCTGAAGCTTTTCAATTACTCTTTCCTTGTATGGACTAAGATAAGCAGCAGTTGTGGCTCCTGTCTCAAATGTTACGATTCCTGCATTGTCATTTGGCTGTAGTGAATTTAACAGAATTTCCGCAGATCTTTTTGCGGCTTCTAATCTGTTTGGTGGATAGTCTTCTGCTTGCATGCTTCCGGAGACATCAATTACTAAAACAACATTTACTCCTTCTTTGGTTTGTTCTAAGGGAATATGGGGATCTGCAAATCCTATAATCATTAAAACAATAATCCCAATTGACATGTAAAATAACCAAGAATCACGTTTTGTTCTTTTGTTATTTCCTATTGCAGATTTTATGTATGATAGATTGCTAAATTGTATTGCTGCCTTTTTCTTTTTGAGAAGAAATTTTTTGTACAAATAAAATAATCCTGGAATTAATGCAAGAAAAATTAAGATTAATTCATTTGAAAATCCTGCCATTTTTACCTGTGCCTTCTCTTGAATAATTTTCTAAGAGGTATTGTAAAGTCCTGATCAGTGCTTAGCATTACTGCATCAATTTTATTCTTTTTCATATTGCTAAAAAATTGTAAATTATTTTCTGAAACCAACTTCGAATATGATTTTCTAAACTCCTCATTTGATGTATCGACTAGAATTTGCTCACCAGTTTCATCGTCTTCTAATTCAATTAATCCTACATCTGGAATTTCTAATTCCCTCGGATCAGTGATTTTCAGACCAATTACATCATGTTTTCTTCGCATAATCTTTAATGGCTTTAAAAATTTGGTCTTGTCGTTAAAATCTGAAATCACAAAGACTATGCTTTTTCTTTTGATAGTCTTTGATATGAATTCCAATGAATTTTGCAAGTTTGTCTTCAGTGATTCAGGTTCAAATATTGAGATTAACTTTAAGAGCTTCAGCACATGCCTTTTTCCTTTTTTGGCAGGCACAAATTTTTCTATTTTGTCTGAAACGAGGAAAACTCCTATGCCGTCATTATTTTTCAAAGCTGCAAACATTAGGCTTGCAATAACCTCCAGTGATTTTTCTTTTTTTGAAATGTTTGAACCAAAATTTCCTGAACCTGAAACATCAATTATAAAATAAACTTGAAGATCTCTTTCTTCGATGAATTCCTTGATATATGGATGGTTAAATCTTGCCGTAACCTTCCAATCAATGGATCTTACGTCATCACCAAATCTATAGTCTCGGATCTCAGAAAATTCAATTCCCTGTCCCTTAAAAATTGAATTATAATTACCTGTAATTATTCCATCAACTAGATGCCTTGTCTTGATTTCTAATTTTCTAATTTTTTTAAAAAAATCATTTGATTGAGACATCCTAGCCACCAAAATTCATCTACCATCATGGAACCTTTACTTTTTCCAATATCTTTTCAATAATTTGATCAGTTGTAATATTGTCTGACTCTGCTTCATAGGTAAGTAAAATTCTGTGTCGTAATACTTCAAAAGCTACCGTCCGTACGTCTTGAGGAATTACATATCCTCTTCCTTGCAGCAACGCGTTTGCTTTAGATGCAATAGTTAACCATATAGATGCTCTTGGAGAAGCACCATATTCAATTTGTTCAGATAATGAAAGATCGTAATTTGAAGGAAATCTTGTTGCATCTACAATCTCTGCAATATAGTTTCGAATTTTTTCATCAGCGTAAATCTTTGGGACAAAATCTTGTATTTGCAAAAGTTCACTTACGGAAATTATTTTTGTGGCTTTATGAGATACTCCTTCAGTAAATCTATGTATTATTTGTGATTCTTGATTTTTGTTAGGATACGAAATTAATAGCTTGAACATGAAACGATCTACTTGTGCTTCGGGAAGTTTATAGGTCCCTTCTGACTCCACTGGATTTTGTGTAGCCATCACAAAAAATGGTTTTTCTAATTGATGTGTTTCTCCCTGTATGCTAACCTGCTTTTCTTGCATCGCCTCAAGTAATGCTGATTGAACTTTTGGGGGTGCACGGTTAATTTCGTCTGCTAAGATAAAATTAGAAAATATTGGGCCCTTGATGGTTGAAAATGATGATGATGTATGATTGTAGATTTTTGTTCCTGTGATATCTGCAGGCAGGAGGTCAGGCGTAAATTGTAATCTTACAAATTTAGAATTAATGCAATCAGAAAGAGTCTGAACTAACAAGGTTTTGGCCAATCCGGGTACTCCTTCAAGTAAAACGTGTCCACCTGACAGAAGAGCAATGATTAATTTTTCAATAATTTCATCTTGGCCAACAATAATCTTGGAAATTTCTTTATGTAGATTTTGCAGAGAGATAGAAAACCGTTCTGCATTAACTGTCAAATCTTTGATTTCTTGACTCATGTCTAATATTTCTGAAATAGATTGTTGAATTTTATAAATAAAAATAACTTAACATTGTTAATCGATTTCTGAATAGGAAGTTTTTTACCTTGTGTTTTTAGTTGGAATTTCTTATCCCTAAAAAAATAGTGGGAGCTTTTCGTCTCCCACAGTTTTGGGCAATAGATTGAGTTTTCAGATTTTTGCCGAATTTTGATTTTATTCATGCTACAATAACCTCCTTTGATTGGCTTTCTGAAAGATTTGTTGCTCTAGACATCAGCATACAATTCAAATGAAATTTTTCCAAAGGAGTGTATTGACACTTTGGACAAATTTGCTGAATTGTCTGGTAGCACTCAACACATTTTGATAGTGCTGAGAGCTCAGAACCACATCTTCTACAAAATGTGTCTGGAATTTGGTATCACCTCACGGAAAATTACGTCTTCCAATTCTCCATTTGCTGATATTTTCCTCGGAAAATTTTTCAAATGAGTTTTTTGCCAATTTTAGAGATTCTTTCAACTGAGAGATTGGCCGTTGTTTTGAATCTTGTTTCAATCTATTTCACCTCTCTTCTATTCTACTGTCACTCTCTTGCCTTCCGGTTTTTTTTCTGCAAGAGTAAATGACAGCTCCAGTATTCCATTCGTGTACTTTGCTTTTGCAGAATTTTCATCCACCTTGTATCTTAGGGGGATAGAGTCTTTGTATTTTCTGCTTCCACGTTCTGCAGTAATGGATGCTGTATTGTTTTCTATATTTACCTGGATGTCTGCTTTTTCTATTCCAGGCATCTCCGTTACGAGTTTGAGGATGTTTTCTTTTTCGTTGATGGTCTGATCAACGTAAAGCTTTCTGGCACCATGATCCTCTGTTGTTTTTTGAGGTATGGTGTTTCCCCACTCTTTTAGATAAGGCCTTCCATCAGGACCTACAGTCATCTCGTAACCATAGTAATATGGCCCAAGAGTTTGGACTCGGCCTCCATTTGGAATTTCGAAGACATCGTCCATGTTAAAAAAACGGCTCGACAATCTCCGAAATGTATTTTCGAATTGGTCATCAAACCACATATGTTATTCACCAAAACATGTAATAGAAATTACAATTAATAAATATTTTGCATAAAACCATTATTACTGACATGTTGTCATAAATATGACAAAATTAAAATACCAAAAATAAAGACATCCTTCCATGCAACAGCTGATAGTTTTAGAAAATCATGGAAAGCCAAAGAACCAAAAACAGGTCACCTATTTTTGTAGGTT
>JASFUC010000055.1:0-7723 GCA_050050475.1 Nitrosopumilaceae archaeon | reverse complement strand
TCGTCTTTTTTACTATCGGTGTTAATTTGTGTGATTTTGGCATCAAGCATCGATGTATCGCAACCAAGATCAGATGCTTCTTTTTGTAGCATCTTTTCTTCGGACCTTAACCGGTCAAAGACGATACAGACTTTTGACATTACTCTCCCCAGTCTTCGCCTACACTTTCTGCTTGTTTTAGCACAACATTTGATCCGTCTTTACTTGCGATTTCAAAGTCTGCACCACAATCAGGGCAGGAGACAATCTCTCCAACTGAGGCGTCGTCTGGAATGTTTAGAGTTGCATCACATTCTGGGCAGTTCATGTTTTTGTTGACCTTTTCTTTTGTAATTTATTAGCTTCTGTTGATTGCATTCCCCACAATTCGACGAATCCCTTGGCCAGTCTTTGATCAAATGTTGATTCTGTACCATATGTGGCAATCTCATGACTATAAAGTGACTTTTGGGACTTTCTTCCAACCACTCTGGCACTTCCTTTGAATAGCTTGAGTTTTACCGTCCCAGAAACTGGTTTTTGTGATGTCTCAATAAATCCATCCAGATCTTCTTTAAGAGGGTCTTGCCACAGTCCTGAATAAACCAGATAAGCCCACTCATCGTCAATTAGTGACTTGAACTTGTTTTGGTGCTTTGTATGCACCATTTTCTCCAAATCCTGATGTGCCTCAATTAAACAAGTGGCAGCTGGAGTCTCATAAACTTCGCGCGACTTTATTCCAACAACTCTGTCCTCAATGTGGTCTACAATTCCAACACCTGCAGCTCCTGCTTTTTTGTTAATGTATTCAATTAATTTTACGGCATCGAGTTTTTTTCCATCTACTGCAACTGGAACCCCTTTTTCAAATCTAATTTCCAAATAGGTTGGCTTGTCTGGCAAGTTTTTTGTTTTTACCCAAATGAACGCATCATCTGGTGGTTCATTGTATGGATCTTCTAGCACTCCCCCTTCTATTGCACGTCCCCACAGGTTTTGATCAATGCTAAACTTTTTTGCTACATTATCAATTTTAATTCCATGTTTTTCGGCAAATTTTAGTTCTGTTTCTCTATCAAGATTCTTGTCTCTGATTGGGGCAATGATTGGTAAATCAGAACCGGAACGCAATGTAATATCAAATCTTACTTGGTCGTTTCCTTTACCAGAACAACCATGAGCAAGAGCCGTTACCTTTTCTTTTTTTGCAATCTCCAAAACTTTTTCAGCAATTAATGGTCTTGCAAGTGCAGTTGCCAAACAATACTTTTTTTGGTATAATGCATTTGCTTTAATTGAAGGAAAGATGTATTTTTGAGCAAACTCTTTTCTAGCATCAATGTTGTAGTGTTTTTTTACTCCAAGCTTTTTTGCTTTTGCAGCAATTTTTTTGTGATCATCTCCTTGGCCGACATCAACTGTAACTGTGATTACATCCATGTCGTGTTCGGCTTGTAAATATTTTACAACAACTGAAGTATCTAATCCTCCAGAAAATGCTAAAATTCCTTTTTGAGTCATAAAACAACTTTTCGGACGTAATTTCGAATTTATCTTTTGTGATACTTGATTTCAAAAATTTGGGCTGAAAATTCTTGGCTAGCTTGAGCTAAAATTCGATGATTATTTATCAGTCAAATATAACGCTGTTTTATGAAAATAGGTAGGGCTATTTTAGCAGGGATTGGAGTAGTTTTGCTAGCCTTAGCTATTGGAATCGCAGCTGATTCTGGTTCTGAGACAAGAGAAAATACCCTTAGGGTGGCGTTTTTTCCAAACATTGGTCATTCTATTCCAGTTGTGGGAATGGAAAAAGGATTCTTTGAGGAAAATCTAGGGAATACAACTAGTATAGATTCAAAACTGTTTGATAGCGGACCGCAAGTAATTGAATCCTTATTTGCAAATTCTATTGATGTTGCCTATGTGGGACCAGGTCCTGCAATTAATGGATTTTTAAAATCTGAACACCATGATGTTGTTATTTTATCTGGAGCTGCAAGTGGGGGTGCAAGCTTTATTGTTCATCCAGACTCGGAAATAAATTCAGTTGAGGACTTTGTAGGGAAAAGGATCGCTGCACCACAAATTGGGAACTCTCAGGATGTATCTTTAAGAAACTATCTTTCAGAAAATGGATTAAAACCATTTGAAAAAGGAGGGGACGTAATTGTTTTGAATATTCCAAATCCTGACATTTACACGTTATTTACTAAAGGAGAAATTGATGGCGCATGGGTTCCTGAGCCTTGGGCAACAATCTTAGTTCAGGAACTTGGTGGCAAAAGATTGTTTTTTGAAGAAGACTTGTGGCCTGAAAAAGAATTTGCTTCAGTTTTACTTATAGGACGATTGCAATATGTTCAAGCACATCCAGAAATAATTTCTAATTGGTTAGAGTCTCACCAACAAACAGTAAACTGGATAAATGAAAATCCACGGGAGACTAGAATTATTTTTAATGAATTTATGGATACTCATATGGGACAATCTCTTTCTGACAGTGTAGTTGATGAAGCCCTAGTTAATTTGAAAATCACAACAGATCCAATTGAGAAATCAATATACGAATTTGCAAAACGTTCAGACTCGCTTGGATATTTAGGACGAGATGGATACAGTTTGGATGGGATTTTTTTTGACATAGCTTCAAATGAATCCATGCAGGAGGGTAAATGAAAATGGCAAAACTAGAGACCAAAGGTATTGTGAAGTATTTCAAACATGAAAGCCATCAGCTAAAGGCATTGGGAGGCGTTGACCTCAAAGTTGAGGATGGAGACTTTGTGTGCCTAGTTGGGCCTTCTGGATGTGGCAAGTCTACATTTTTGAGAATAATTGCAGGTCTTGAGATCCCTGATGAGGGAGATGTTCTCTTTGATGGAAAACCAGTCACAACCACTGGTCCTGAGAGAATCATGGTGTTCCAAGAAGGGGCTCTGTTTCCGTGGCTAAAGGTTCAAGATAATGTGGAATTTGGCCTCAAAATGGCAGGAATTCCAAAAGAAGAACGTGCACAAATCTCAAAGAGATATCTGGACATGATGCAGCTGACAAAGTTTGCAAATTCCTTTACATATCAGCTCTCAACTGGAATGAGACAGCGTGTAGCGATAGCCAGGGCCCTTGTAATGGATCCTGATGTTTTATTGATGGACGAACCATTTGCAGCACTTGACGCGCAGACAAGAGATCTGTTGTTAATTGAGATGCAGTTGATTTGGGAGAAGACAAAAAAAACCATATTATTTGTCACACACAATGTGGCAGAAGCTGCAGTACTTGGAACAAAGGTTGCAGTGTTTAGCAACAGACCATCAAAAATTAAAAAACTAATGCCAAATGACTATAAGCGCCCAAGAATTGCAGAAGATAAAAATCTATTGGGTTTTCAGCAAGAGATTTTGGCAGAACTAAGACCTGAGGTAAAAAAGGCAAAGTGATTTTATGAAGAAAAATATTCTTGCTAAAAAAATTGGTTTTTACATTATGCTAGTTATTGCATGGCAAGCAATTTCAATGTCAGATGTTTGGCCAAACAACATCTTTCCATCTCCATATGAAGTTGTAGAAGATTTGGTGTATACTGCAGCTGATGGAAGCTTGTTTTATGGTATTGGAACAAGCATAATGCGTTTAGCAGTTGGTCTTGCAATTGCAATTGCTGGAGGTGTGGTGCTTGGAATCTTTATGGCACGAGTTGAAACTGTTAACCAAACTATTGGCTCTCTGGTATTGGGATTGCAATCAATACCTTCGATTGCATGGGTTCCATTAGCTATTTTGTGGTTTGGTCTGACTGATTCTGGAATTATTTTTGTAACGGCTATTGGAGCTATTTTTGCAGTAACAATCAACACATACACTGGTGTGAAAAACATTGATCCTCATTACATTGAGGCTGCACGAAACATGGGTGCAAAAGGCTCTCAATTAATTACCAATGTTTTAATTCCAGCTGCATTTCCATACATGATTTCAGGATTTAAACAAGGATGGGCCTTTGCATGGCGAGGAGTTATTGGCGCAGAACTGCTATTTTCTTTTCTAGGATTGGGATTTTTACTTAATGTTGGACGTCAACTCAATGATGTATCTCAAGTAATTGCAATAATGCTTGTAATTATGATGATTGGAATTGCAGTTGATGGATTTATCTTTAAAAAACTTGAAGACAAAGTAATGTCTCGCTGGGGTTTGCGTTAAGTCTTAAAAAATTTTGTAGCTTTTTGATTATTACATAAACGATATTGTCTTTTTATGTGATTATCATAATTACTTAAATTGAGGTAGTTTTACAGTTGTACCAATAACTAATGAAACGAACAAAAACAACATTACTAACGACTGTTATACTATCAATTGCATTAACATCAGTTTTTGTAATTGATTTTAACGAGGATACGACTAATTCTGTAGCTCAAACTATTCCTTCGTTCTCTGCTGAAGCAGCTCCATCTGGAATTCATCATGAAATTGAGATGGAAGCTGTTAAGATGCCAGATGGAATGTATGCATATCGTATGGTATCGTATACTACATCTGATGGACGGGACTTGGTAATATCCCCTGAGAATTCTAATCCAAGTGATGGTGTTTACAAAACAAAACCATCTATTCCAGGGCCTACTCTTGTATTTACTGAGGGTGATAGTGTAGATCTTACTTTAAGGAACAATGCATGTGATGACTTTGTCATTGGTGATGTAGGAAGTAATGAGAATTCCTATGTTGGCATTCATGTACATGGTGTTCACTATGATATTTCTGATGATGCAACCTATGGTAGAGTTAACATGGATGGCACTTCTGCTGCTTCATGTAACGAAACCGTTGATTATCATTGGGATGTCGGTTTGGGAACAGAAGGTACATGGCCATATCATGATCACACATTTTACCGAAATGAGGTTGGTGCAGAAGATGTTGGTCTATTTGGTACTGTTATTGTAAATCCTATGGATGGAGAAGTAGATGGACTTGTTGATAGCGACACTGGGTATATCGAACCAGTTGGCGTTAATGAGATAGACAAGGAGTTTATTTTATGGATGGTTTCTTCTGAAACTCTTGGAAGAAGCGTTTTCTATGGAATGGAAATAGATAATGCACATCCTGAAAATCCAGGAAAGCAAACAGCACTGTGGACAAATCCACCATTACAGGCTTCAGATGGTTCAATTGTCAGATTCCATGTTCTGGGATTAGGTGATGAAACTCACGCATTCCATCTTCATGGTCATAGATGGGTTGAAGCACAAGGCGGTTCTGCTGACATTATTGATGTAGAGGAAATTACTCCATTACAAAGAAAAGCATTCGTACTCAAAGTCAGTGATAATGGTGATGATAATGATCCTGCCAATGATGTAGAAGGCTGGATGTATCACTGTCATGTATTTGCACATATGCAGGCTGGTATGAGCGGAATGCTAAGCGTTGTTAATGGTGAGGATACTTTACCGGATGTTGGCGCCGTATTCACATTAAGTGATGAACCAGGACTTTGGATGAAAACACTTGATGCAGGAATCGTAGAAGGTTTAGATAATTATCTTGAAGACCTGGAATTACTTCCTGAAGGAACAGCAAAAAATGGAACCGGATTCCCATTAAATTATCTTGGAAATGTTCTCAGCCCTGAATTTGCTGATTCTCAAGGAAGATCACTTGCAGTGATTAATCCTGGGGAAACAGTACTTTTTGGCATGAAGGATTCACAAACAAAGCATACTATCACGTCTTTGATTTGGCCCAAACAGGCCATGGATAGCAAACCATTAGGTGGAAATGGAATTCTAAATTCCAATAATGTGGGTGTAGCACTATTTGACACTCAACTGCCTATCCGAGGTTCTACTTTCCTTACCGATTTGGACGGCAAAGTAGACTCACTGGACGAGCCAGGATTGTATGTATTTGTATGTCAAATACATCCATACATGATAAGTGCTGTAATTGTAGATGATCCAGAAACTTCTCTAACTACGGCGGGAGGATCGGGTGCATGGCTTCCATTGCTTGATCTGTCTGACGAACTTACAATCATGACAAGAGCTTTAGATCCTGACGGACCAGATATGGGTAATGTAACATTCCCAGTACAATTGAGTCCAGTCAATGCTTTGCCATTAGAATTGCTAAAAGACTTCTATGTGATTAGTGATCCATCTAATTGGAAAGATTATACCCAGGATTCTTGGAAAGTTAATTTGGTACCTGCATTTTTGACTACAAGCTCTGAGGGAGTTGTAGCTCAATTACATACAGATACTGATAGCGTTAATGCTACAATTAACCTGCTTGGCCTTGTTGGAACTCATTCAATGACAACACCAGCACCACTTGGTGCTAACCTTGACGTTGACGCTGCAATTACAAATGCTGACAGACAACCTCCAGGAGATTCTGGTGTAGGTCAAGTTTGGGTAAATACTCAGTTTGAAAAAACGGTGAACAAGAACTTTTATGGAACTTCTGAAGACAAACCTGGAACTATTACTGTAGTTGATGCATCAGATTGGAGTCTTGATAAAAAGATTTCATTGCCAGAAATCAACATGAACCATCCACATAATATGTGGACTGATGCGAAAAACGAGATAGTGTATCAAACTCAATGGTTTGATTCAAGAATGGTTGCAATTGACAGAGAATCAGGAGAAATGATCAAGGACAACTTTGTTGGTCAATCTCCAGCTCATGTGATGACATCACCAGCAACTGGAAAGATTTACATCACAAACAACGGAGAAGAACAAATTACCGAGCTTGATCCAAACACTTTCGAAATCACCAGACAACTTTCAACTGGTCCATTATCTCATCCACACGGACATTGGATTAGCAGTGATGGAAAGTATGTAGTGACTCCAGACTTTATGAGTTTGAGTTCTACAATTACTAACCTAGAAGATAACACTGCCGTCAAAGCTAAGAATTTCACCAACGATAGTACTCTTATCCTCGCTCCAATAGCTACAGGAATGCTTGGAAACACAGAGGATAGAAAGTATTATACTGCTGATTTCCTTGGAAACACTCTTACTGTTATCGATCCTGAAAATGCAGAAATCGTCAAACAAATCGATTTACTCGAAGTAGGTGCTGGTCTTCCAATTCAAACTCCTGTCAGTCCCGATGATAAATGGGAGTTGACTGCTAACCTACTTGGTCCGGCAGGCGCATCCATCACAATAGTGGATACTTCAATTGATGAAATTGTGGCTACACTTCAATGTGATCCTGGATGTCATGGAGTACAATGGGGTGCTAAAGATGATAATGCTGGTGGATATTATGCATATGTGTCCAGTAAATTCTCAAATGCACTAATTGTGGTGGATCCTGATCCAAACAATGATGGTGACGGAATGGATGCTGCCGTTGTCGGAAAGGTTATTCTTGCAGATAGAAGCGTAGATTCTGACGACCGAGTCATAGGATATGATGGAATGGGTGGACAAGGTGTCCTTGCAATTCCGAATGTCTATGATGGTTGGATTCAACAAACTGTAGATGCTTGTGGACCAACTTATGGAAATAGTCATATCTTCCATGAAGATCCATGCAGTGAAGAGATTGCAGATTATCTCTCAGATCTTTCACCAGAACAACTCAATCCACTAGAATAAGTATAACTTCAAAAAACCCTTTTTCTTTTATTTTTGAATTCTTAACGATACTAAAAATGCTATTATTATGATAGCTATTGCAAAGTACATTACTGATACATAATCAA
>JASFUC010000054.1:0-7764 GCA_050050475.1 Nitrosopumilaceae archaeon | reverse complement strand
GATGGCAATGATGCTCAAGTCTTAGGGTTGGGACTCTCTGTTATTGCATTAAACTTGGGATTGTATATTGCAGCACCAGCAGCAATAGGATTTACAATTCGTAAACAAATAAAATCTAAAATCTAATTTCCCATTTTAGAACAAACAATTATGATATTTTTCTTTCTTGCAATCCTTTCTTCAGTATTTTTAGTTGAAATTGAAATTGGAGTGTTTGCATTTATTGCTACAATCATAATAATTTCCATAGCTGTTGTTGTCAAAATTATTAAAAATAAAAAATTAGAAAAAAAACAACCATGATAAAAAAATCGACATCAATTCATTAATTTAACATGAATCCACACTCTAAGTTATTATACTAAAAAGATTTAGGACAATTAATGCAAATAGAATATGAGGAATTTGATACAATAGATGATGTATTCATGTATATGGCATCAGCAGCACCACCAATGAAAAACACAATGCCTGTTAATTCTTACAAAGGATATGTTATGTCATTTATTCCACTAAGCGGATCAAATGGTGATACCTATTTGATGATTTATGCAAAAGGTAATCTTGAACCTGGTATTTACGAATTTGATGTTTCCTCAAAATCTTTCAAAAAGGTTGACTCTATTGAGAGGGCTGATAAAGTTTATTTTGTTTCCTTGACTCCAAAACGAAATACAATTGCTGATGCTGCAATTGAGAAATTATAGTTTCTTTGTTTGAATTTTTGGTGCAGAAACAGATCTAGC
This sequence comes from Nitrosopumilaceae archaeon, assembly GCA_050050475.1. Taxonomy (GTDB): domain Archaea; phylum Thermoproteota; class Nitrososphaeria; order Nitrososphaerales; family Nitrosopumilaceae; genus Nitrosomaritimum. The sequence continues at coordinate 7,018 of JASFUC010000054.1, read as the reverse complement.
CCGAGCATATTTATCGATAATCTCGTCTGGTGTTCGCCCATTGAAGAGATCTTTGCACAATCCTTTCAAATATCTCATGATCGCCCAAGTGCCTGCTTTGAGAATTCCATACATGAAAACTTTCATGGGAGGACCATATGTTTTGTTTCTCAAAATAATTGGAATAATGTCGTTGATAACACGAAGATTGTTTTCCCAACATCTCCAAAATAATGTGAATTGAGCTTCATTTAGATTTCCAAAATGCATAGAGTTTTTCTCACTAAAGTCTTGGTAAAGTAACGGTGCAACTAACCCTCTGAAATTCATTTCTCTGAAATCGCTTATCATATCAATTGTGTGCTGAATATCATCAGGTGTTTCATCAGGCCATCCGATAATTATTGTGGCAGCTGGGAACCAGTGGTTTTCATTGAGAATTTTTGCTCCTTCTCTCACAACACTTCCCCACTCTTCAGGAGAAAATGGTTTTGTCTTTACACCAAGGTGTTTTTTTACCAAATTTGGCGCAACAGTTTCTATTCCTAAATTAGTTGCAAGCCATCTGCCAGTTTTATCTTGCTGATTAATATGTGAAATTTCTTGCATTAGTTTTTCATCTGCTGCAACTGCTGAGAAAGTCATATGAGTAGTGCCAACAAAATTAGCACCAAGTCCCTTGAGTCCTCTCCATAACTCCGTTATCGCATCTCTATTAGGTACAAAATCTCTGTTGTCGCATCCATAAAGTAACATTTCGTCTGAATGTAACCAAATAGAATCAAATCCATAATCTAGATTTATCTTTGCTTCATGTTGCAATCTTTCTAGTGGAAGATCTTTTTTGGATCTTTTATTAACATCACAAAAATCACAGCCTCTGCCACACCCTCTCATTGCTTCAATCAAAGAATTAATCGTGGGTCCCTCTATGATTGGGATATTTTGAATATTTCTTACAAAACAATGCATTAATTCTGGAGCATCTCCTTTTTCCAAATCATGGAACAAATCTAAAGCAAGTTCATCTGCTTCTCCTACTACGACAGTATCAATCCCATGAATTTTCATCCTATCAGATTTTGCTAATTCCCATGCTCCATTTCCGCCTACTACAACTTTAAAATCATATTTCTTTTTGAGCTGAATAATACTTGCACACATTTTTTTAAATTTCATTGCAACATAAGATAATTTTTCAGGGGACATTGTGGTGGTGACAGGAGCCATTCCAAGTGGATCCATTACATTTATGCCAACCACTTTGGTATCTGGCCCAATAGATTTTTCTAACATGTCAGGGTTGGCAACAAAAACCTCGTCTCTGTTGTATCCTTGCAAAAGTGAACTTTCTACTCTTCTTAATCCAACCTGTGCTACTTTGGATTCGCCAGTAATAGGATCCGTTTCAACAGCTGGACAAAATACTTTATCAAAAACCCATTCCGGAAGGACCTCGTATGGTCCACATGCAATAAAGCCATAAAGAAAATTCCCTCTATAATTTGTCATCAAACTTCTATCTGCAGTAAGTACAATTCTTTTACCCGACAATATTATTCTGATTCGATTTGGCATCTTATATATGATTTACGAGAATTAAACCGCCTAGAAACAAAAAATCAATGTTTAATTTTTTTCTATTTTTCCTTGTAGCTCTTTCGTACTGCCCTGTTTGCAATGTTTGCCGCATTGGCACCAGCTGCTATCCCACCATCTATGTTAACCACTGATAATCCGAGGGAACAACTCTGAAGCATTGATGCTAAAGCAGCTATCCCTTTTTCTCCATAACCATATCCTACCGAAGTAGGTAATCCAATAACTGGCATGTCTACCATGGCAGAAACTAGGGTTGCTAATGCCCCTTCCATTCCTGCGGCAACAATTATACAATCAACTTCTTGATTTATCATTTCCTTTAGAATGGGGAAAATTCTTTGAATTCCAGCAACTCCTACATCATAACTTGAAATGCATTTACAATTCATTGCTTCACACATCAATCTAGCTTCTTCTGCAACGGCTATATCTGAAGTTCCTGCAGTTATGATTCCTACCTTACCGCCATGAAATTTGATGGGCTTTTTATATAACAAAAGACTCGACGAATTTTTCCCAGTTTTTACCTTGATTTTTAATCTTTTACAAAATGAAATAATTTTTGGATAATGTTCTTTTTTTATCCTGGAAATCATAACAAAATTAGTTTTTCCTAAAGTTGTTTTCAGAATTTTTTTAATTTCTTCTAATTGCTTAGTTTCTGCAAATACCACTTCGGGAATTCCACGTCTTTTTCTTCTGTTTACATCGATTTTCGCAATATCTTCAATTTTTTCAATAGAATACAAAGAAAGAAGTTTCTTAGCAGTACTAGACGAGATTTTTCCTTTTTCCAATGATTTTAAAATTTCTTCAATCTCCAATACTTAGTAGAAATTTTTTGAATAAAAAAATGCTTAGATTTCTAATCCTGAGATTGCATCTTTAACATTTTTCACTCCTGCATCAAAGGCAGTTTTTTCTCCATCGTTAAGGTCAAGTTCGATAATTTTTTCGACTCCTTTCTTTCCAATAATTGCAGGAACCCCAATTGTAACATCAGAATGTCCGTATTCTCCATCTAAATAAGTGGCTACAGGAATTACTTGTTTTCTATCTCGAACTACAGATTCGACAATAGCAGAAATTGCATTCCCTGGAGCATGAACAGTGGCCCCTTTCAACTCAATTACTTTTGCTGCTACTTGCTTTGTGTTTTGTACTAATTCATCTAATTTTTCTTTTGGTAAGAATGAAGAAAGGGGTATTCCAGATACTGATGAAAATCTTGGTAATGGCAACATGTTTTCACCATGTTCCCCAATCACTAATGCACGAATTGAATCTCTTGAATGTCCAGTAGCCTCATGAATGAACTGTCTAAATCTTGACAAATCAAGCATTCCTCCCATCCCAAAAACCCTTGATTTATCAAATCCTGATGCTTTGTATGTTACATATGCCATTGGATCAAGTGGATTTGTTACTGGTATTATCAAAGAATCATTTGCGAACTTTTTGATATTGTCAACTACACTTTTTACAACATTTGCATTAATTTTCAATAAATCCATTCTAGTCATTCCTGGTTTTCTTCCAGAACCTGCAACTACCACAACTATATTGGATCCTTCCATATCTGCAAAATTATTAGATCCCTTTACTTCTACATCAATTCCTTGTTCTGATAGCATGTGGTTAATATCCATAGCCTCGCCTTGAGGAAGTCCATCTACTACATCCAATAGTAAAATTTGATCATCTAGTCTTTTTAGTGCCGAGAATAAGGCCGCATCTCCGCCCACTTTTCCAGATCCTATAATTGTAATCATGAAATGCGGTGTAAATTTTCAATAATTAAATCTAATGAAACCTAAAATTGGATTAGACAGAATTTATATGCATTTTTCGCAAATTTTTATTCATGGTTATTGTGGTAGATCCATATGTTGCTGGAATCTCAGGTGATATGGTATTATGTGCTTTAGTTGATCTTGGTGCTGATAAAAAGAAAATTCTTGAAGGTGTGAAAAAATGTGAAAAATTTTTACCTGAATCAGAAATTAAACAAATTGAATTCACAAAGATACAAAAACATGGAATACAATCAACTTCTTTGAATTTAGAAATCAAAGAAAACACTCATGAAAGAAATGGACTGGATATAAAACAAGCCATCAAAAACTCTTTGAATGAAATTAACCTCTCTAAAAATGCAAAAAATTTTGCAGAAGATTGTGTTGACACCTTAATTTCAGCAGAATCAAATGTGCATGGAATTCCTAAAGAATCAGTTCATTTCCATGAGGCCTCTAGTATCGATACTCTAATTGACATAGTAGGTACTGCTATTGCTGCAGATGACTTGCATCTTTTTGAGGAAGAAATTTTCTCCATGCCTGTTTGTGTTGGAAATGGAACAGTTACTTTCTCACATGGAATGATGACTAATCCTGCTAGTGCTATTTTAGAAATTTTCAAAAACTCCTCATTGGTAATTCATGGAAGAAATACAGAAAGTGAATTAACAACTCCTACAGGAGCATGTATTCTTGTAAACTTGGCAAAATCTTCTGTTGATTACTACCCTTCTATGAAAATTGAATCCATCGGGTATGGTGCAGGAAAAAGTGATTTTGAAAGATTCTCAAATGTTTTAAAAATTGTTAGAGGAAAGAAAAAAAATAATTTTGATTCTGATTCAGTTATTATCCTTGAAACAAATGTGGATGATGTTCCAGGTGAAATCATGGGTAATTTAATAGAAAAAATAATGGATAACGGAGCCAAAGATGCATTTATCTCTCATGGTATAACAAAAAAAGGAAGACCCACTAATCTTGTAAAGATAATCTGCGAGAATGAAAATTATGACGTAATTTCTAATATCTTAATTGATGAAACTGGAACTTTGGGTATACGGATAAGTACTTCTGATAGATTAATCCTCCCACGTTCAATTCATAACATAAAATTAACTTTTGAAGGAAAAGAATTTGATATCAAATACAAGGTTTCAATTTTTCACGGAAAATCAAATTTTAAAATAGAATTTGATGACTTGAAACGCATTTCAGATTTTCTTAAAAAGTCAATAAGAGAAACAGAATCGTTGATTAGAAACGAAATTCTGAAGAAGGATGTAACAAATGACTAAACTTGATGATCTTATAGATTGGTTTGAAAACAAAAATGGAGTCCTAGTAGCCCTTTCTGGGGGTGTGGACAGTGCACTAGTGGCATATGCTGCTTATCAAAAATTAGGTCCTTCTGCAATTGCAGTTACTGCTGATTACAAAACCCTGTCCCAAGAAGAGCTTGATACATCAAAACAAATTTGCAAAGAAATAGGAATTTCTCAAATAACTCTAGATTATGACGAGTTAGAAAACCAAAATTTTGTCAAAAACGATTCTAATCGCTGTTTTTATTGTAGACAAGAATTAGGGATACACCTAGTCAATTTGGCTCAAGAGAAAAAAATTGAATTTATTGTTGATGGTACCAATATGGATGATTTGGGTGATTATCGTCCTGGAATTGAAGCCTTAAAACAAAATGGAATCCGAAGCCCTCTTGTTGAAAATAATCTTACAAAAATTGAGATTAGGAAAATTGCGCAATCTGTAGGGCTCTCTGTTTTTGATAAACCTTCGAACTCTTGTCTGGCCTCAAGAATTCCTTGGGGGCAACAAATTACTTCTGAACGATTAGTAAGAATAGAATATGGGGAAACAATAGTAAAACAAACCGTAAAATTAAAACAAGTAAGAGTTCGCGATATACAAGGAACAGCAAAAATTGAAGTAAATAAAAATGAAATTCCTTTGGTATCTTCTCCCGAAATCTTAGATGAGATTACAAACAAATTGAAATTAATTGGATTCTCTGAAGTCTTAATAGATTCAGAAGGATACAAGCCTGGAAAAATTAATGTGATTGCTGATTGATTTATCTTGATAATGCAGCATCCACACAAATTCAGGAGGAAGTACTGGATTCGATGCTTCCTTATTTTAGGGAGCAATTTGGAAATCCCTCCTCAATTCACAGATTTGGAAGACTTGCTCAAAAGGCAATCACCAAAGCAAGGAAACAAGTTGCTGAGCTAATCAATGCAGATCCTTCCGAAATTTTATTTACATCCGGTGGAACCGAATCAAATAACACTTCTCTGCACGGGATCGCAAAAAAAAATCCGGGATCTAGAATAATTACCTCTTTAATTGAACATGATGCTATTTTAGAGCCTTGCAAAAATTTAGAGCAAGAAGGATTTGATGTTGTTTATCTACCTGTGAATGATTTAGGAATGGTAGATCCCTCGTCCTTAGAGGAAGCCCTCAATGAAAATACCTCGTTAGTTTCAATTATGTTTGGAAATAACGAAGTAGGGACAATAGAACCAATTCCTGATTTGGCAAAAATTTGCAAAGGAAAACAAGTCCCTTTTCATACAGACGCTGTCCAGGCAATAGGTAAAATCTCCATAGATGTTAAGGAGTTGGGACTTGATTTACTATCCATGTCTTCTCATAAAATTAACGGTCCCAAGGGAATCGGGGCTTTGTATGTAAAAAAAGGAATTTCAATAGATCCAATCATTTTTGGAGGGGGTCAGGAGAAAGGTCTACGTTCTGGAACAGAAAATGTAGCAAATATAGTTGGGTTTGGAAAAGCTTGTGAACTTGCAAGAAAAAATCTTGCAACTAATATTTCTAAGATGAAAGAATTACGGGATTATCTTTCAAAAAAGATACTTGCAGAGATTTCATGTGTTACCTTAAACGGCCATCCTGAAAAAAGACTGCCAAATAATATCCACCTAACCTTCCTTGGTGTAAATGGTGAAGATCTTTTAATTAAATTAGATGAAAACGGCATAGCGGCATCCACAGGTTCAGCATGCTCTGTCCAAATTCAAAAAGCCTCACATGTTTTACAGGCCATGGGTTTTTCTCATGAACAGATTACAGGTTCATTACGATTAACGGTTGGAATCTCAAATACTATAGACGAGATGGATGAGACTGTGAGAATTTTGAAACGTGTTGTTGAGGAACTTCGTGCTGTTTCACCCTTTAAGGAGAAATATTCCTTCTAAATTAATGTCTATACTTTAAACGCAAATCTGCTTTTTGTAATTCCTATTATGGTAATCATGCTTAGGAATAAGATTATTGTGGCAAACACTCCAAACTCTGGTACAACAAACGTCCCAATCACTTCAATGATGGTTGTGCCTTCTTCAAAATCTATGGTAATTAATCTTGATTGATCATTTGTTTCAGTTTCTTTGTATGGAAATTGAACATTATCAAGCAAAATTATGAAAATTTCATCTTCCCCCGTTGGTTTGTAGGCATCAATTGATTCTCGAGGAAGTTTAAGAGATATGGTTCCTTCATCTGGGGCTTCAATATCTATTTCAAGAGTATAATCCCCTGGAAGGAGTGTCATGTCTTTTACGATGCCTCCTCTGATGGTGTATTCAATA
>JASFUC010000053.1:0-8128 GCA_050050475.1 Nitrosopumilaceae archaeon | reverse complement strand
AAGGTCTAGTTCTTCCTCCTAAGGTTGCACCTACCCAGATTGTGATTGTTCCAATCTACAATAACGATGAAGACAAGAAAAGAATTTTAGATAAAGCAAGTGAGATAAAACAGAGTTTAGAATCTAAACAAATCAGAATCCAGATAGACGATAGAAAAGAAATGTCTCCTGGATTCAAATTTAATGATTGGGAGATGAAAGGAGTTCCATTACGAATTGAGATAGGACCCAAAGATATGGACAAACAAAAGATTCTCATAGCTAAAAGGTACAATAAAGAAAAAACAAATTTGGGATTTGATGAAATTAGTAAAATCGAAGAAATATTAGAAGAAATTCAATCAAAAATGCTAGAAAAGGCAAGAGAACAATCTAAATTAAATACAATCAACATTGCCAATTACAACGAATTTAAAGAAAAAATTTCAACTGGCGGGTTTTTCAATGCCCCATGGTGCGGAAATCAAGAATGTGAGGAAAAAATCAAAGAGGAAACTGGCGCAGATATTCGAGTCATCCCATTCGATAAGAAGGACAATACTAAAAATTGTATTTACTGCAATGAAAAAAGCATTTCAATCCCAATTTTTGCAAGAGGATACTAGAACCAATATTAAAAAATAGTGTCTTGCCCCATATTTGAAGTGAATTTACAATGACAGATCTTTATCGCTTGCTTCCAGAAGAAATGGAAGAAATGGTAACAGAGTTAGGCGAATCTCGTTTCAGAGCCGACCAGATTCTTTATTCTTTATACTACAAATTTCCTAAAAATATTTCAGAAATAAAACAACTTCCAAAGGAATTTCGAGAGAATCTTTTGGAGAAGGGATTCACCATTGGATCAACAAAAGAGATGCATCGTGTTGAAAGTAAAGATGGAGATACCACCAAATTACTACTAAGCCTTAATGATGAGACTCCTGTTGAGTCAGTACTAATGCAGTACAAACCAAAAAAATTGTTTGGACATCCAAGATCCACCATATGTGTTTCAACACAGGTGGGTTGTGCAATGGGATGTGTTTTTTGCGCTACAGGACAGATGGGCTTTGAAAGAAATATGAAAGCAGAAGAAATAGTAGGACAAGCTATTCATTTTGCAAAAATCCTTGCAGAAAAAGGCCAACACGTTACAAATATTGTTTTTATGGGGATGGGCGAACCGCTTGCAAATTATGTTGAAACATTAAGGGCCATTCAATTACTCACACATCCACGAGGATTTGGAATAGGACAGAGGCACATTACCATATCAACAATAGGAATTGTTTCAGCTATCGAAAAACTCGCAGATGAAAAAATGCAGATCGGTTTGGCAATTTCCCTTCATGCGCCAAATGATAAATTAAGACAAATGTTAGTTCCCACTGCAGGTCCCGATTCCGTAGAAGAGTTGATTGCAAGTGGGAAAAAATATTTTTTAAAAACAGGAAGACGTGTGACATTCGAATATGCATTAATTGAGGGAATAAATGATACGCCTGAAATTGCAGAAGAACTTGCGCGATTATTGAAAGATAACGGATCGCATATCAATCTTATTCCATTAAACCCAACAGCAGGAGATTTTACGAGACCTGCAAGAAAAAATGTTATTGAATTTGAGAGAATTCTTTACAATGGAGGAATTAATTGTACGGTAAGAGTAGAAAAAGGAACCGAAATATCAGCAGCATGTGGTCAATTAAGGACAGATATTCTGGAGAAATATAATAATACGATAAACTAATTTAGAAAAATCATGGCCGCACTTTCAGAACAAGAACAAAAAGAACCGCTTTTAGAACAATTCAAACAAACTAGGAAGAGAACACTAGACATCGTAAAAACCTTAGAAAAAGACGATTTTGTTGTTCAGACTGCATTTTATATGAGCCCTCCAAAATGGCATGTCGGCCACGTGAGTTGGATTTATGAGGCAATTATGAGTAAATTAGACAAGGGTTATGAATTTTATTCAAAGGAATTTTCAGAATATCTCAACTCATACTATCAGCAATTCGGAGTTCCCCATGACAAAGGAGCTAGAGGAATTATCTCAAGACCCACAGTAGACCAAATTTTCCAATATTTTAACAACATAAATCAGAGAGTGGAAAATTTCATCAAATCCAAAGATCTCACCAAAGACGAGATTAGATTAATTACAATGGGATGTCATCATGAATGTCAACATCAGGAATTAATGGTGTATGATTTGCAACATCTTTTAGCTGATCAATACAATCCTGTAAAAAAAAATAGCATGCCAGTTCCAAAACCAGTAGAAAAGAAATCAATTGACATTTCTGGAGGAATTTATGACATGGGATATAATGGAAACTCTTATTGTTACGACATAGAATTGCCAGAACACAAAGTGTTTCTTGAGGATTACAAAATTGATGCCTTCCCAATTACTAATGAGCAATATTTAGAATTCATTGAAGATGGAGGTTATGATAGTTACAAATTTTGGCTTTCAGATGGTTGGGAAAAAGTCAAAAAAAACAAGTGGAATGCACCAATGTATTGGGAAAAAATCAAAGGAAAGTGGATGGTTAGAGACTTTTTAGGATTAAGAGAAATCAATCCTAATGAACCAGTATGTCATGTTAGTTTCTATGAATCTGATGCATATTGTAAGTGGGCCGGAAAAAGACTACCCACCGAAGCTGAGTGGGAAAAGGCAGCAACATGGAATGAATCCAGTCAACAAAAAACAATTTTCCCTTGGGGAAACGAACAACCTAATGAAGAAAATGCAAATTTACTAGAGTCTAATTTATGGGGATGTGCGGAAATTGGCTCCTATCCCAAAGGCGTAAGTCACTTCGGATGCCATCAAATGATTGGCGATATTTGGGAATGGACCTCATCGGAATTTACAGGATATCCTGGTTTCAAATCAGGATTTGATGAATACAATGACAAGTGGTTTACCAATCAGAAAGTATTACGAGGAGGATCATTTGGTACACCAAAAATGTCGATAAGAGGAAGTTACAGAAACTTTTTCAGATTAGATGAAAGATGGTTATTTTGCGGTTTCAGATGTGCTGAAAACGCAGAGTTATAATTTAGATACCAAACTAAGCGAAAAGAGTTTTTGACTATCCTGCCATATTTCTTTAATTTCGAATCCAGCATCTTTCATCATCTCTCGAATTTGTGATATTGTATACTTGTGAGAATGCTCAGTATGAATTAGCTCATCCTGGTTCATTTTTAGGGAAAGGTTTGCTTTTGAAATTATTACTGATTGATTAACTAAAGATTTTAAATACATTTCAATCCTTTGGTCTTTTTCATTATACATTGCAACATGTTTGAAATTTGTCAAATCAAAATCAGCATCTAATTCATCATTAATTCTAGATAAAACGTTAAGGTTGAATTTTGCAGTAATTCCTTGGGAATCATCATAAGCTTGCTCTAGCATTTTTTTATTTTTCACAAGATCTAAACCAATTAGAAAAAGATCACTTTTTTTCATTACAGAGTTTATTTTTTCAAGAAAGATTTTTCCATCCTTAGGGGAGAAATTACCAAAACTAGAACCTAGAAAAATTATCAGATTTTTTTTATCATCATAATTTTCGATAAATTCTAAACCTCCTTCATATGTATCTACAATTCCAGTTATATGCAATCGATCATAGTCCTTTTGTAACAATTCAGAACTTTCAGTCAGGATTTCAGATATATCGATTGGAAAATAGTCAATTCTTCGTTTAAAATTACTAAAAACATCTAAAATTAATCTTGTTTTCACTGAAGAGCCACTTCCAAGTTCTACCAACCTAAAGGAGTCATCAAGATATTTTTGTAAATCTGATTTTATTTTTTTTAAAATTTGAATCTCTGTCCTTGTAGGATAGTATTCAGGAAGGTCACAAATTTTTTCAAACAATTCTGAGCCTGTTTTATCATAAAAATATTTTGGGCTGATAAATTTAGAATTCTGATTTAGGCTAAAAGAAACATCCTCAGCAAAAGTTTTTTCTATTTTAGTTGAATGAGGTTTGAAATATTCAAGATTTGAATCTATAACATACTTTTTGTATTGAAGATTTTTTTGAATAGTTTCGTTCAATTATAAGAGTGATGTTTTTTTACATAAATGCTTTATCCTTTATCTAGGGTTTTGGCCGCTATCTCTTGATATACTTCTTGTTTTTAGAATAATTATTGGAAGAGATTTTAAAAATTGAGCATTTAAAAAAATATTTTGTTAAAAAAAGTCTTTTTAGCTCCAAGACTTCAACAGTAAAAGCAACTGATGATATTTCATTTGACGTAAAAAAGGGAGAAGTGTTTGTCCTAGCAGGAGAGTCAGGATCTGGCAAATCCACTATTGCAAAGTTAATTTTAAAATCCATAGAGACAGATTCAGGTAAAATTATTTTTGAAGGCCAAGAGATAAAAAATGATCATAAAAGCCTAGAGAAAATCCGCATGAATTGTCAAATGATTCATCAGGACCCATATGACTCGATTAATCCCAGAATGAAAATTGCAGATATTGTTTCAGAACCACTGGAAATTCATAAAATTGGCAATCCTGAATCTCGTAAGAAGCGTGTAATCGAAGTACTTCAAGAAGTAAAACTTGAACCGGCAGATGAAATAATGAAGAAATATCCACACATGCTTTCTGGAGGACAGAGACAACGAGTGGTTTTAGCAAGAGCTCTTTCAATTAAACCAAAGATCATCTTAGCTGATGAACCAGTATCTATGCTTGATGTCTCTATTCGAGCAGAAATGTTGGAATTAATGCATGAATTGCAAAAAAAATATGAAATTTCATTTATTTACATCACACATGACTTGGCTACTGCCAGATATTTTGGACAAAGGATTGGAATCCTATATCTAGGTAAAATTGTAGAGATGGGTTTGATCGATGACGTTTTGCTTAAACCAAGACATCCATATACTCAAGCACTAATTGATGCAATTTCTGAACCAGACCCAGAAAATCTTAACCGTACAAAAAAAATTCGGATTAAAGATTCAGAAGAAACTTTAGCGGAAGGATGTAAATTTCAACCTCGTTGTCCTTATTCTATGGAAAAATGCAAAGTAGAACCAGAGCTTAAACCAATAAACAAAAGTCATTCTTTTGCTTGTTATGTGGATTTAGATTAGGACGTTTTTACCGAAGGCATTCTTTTGTCTTTGTAGGTAATTACCTGAGAAACACCATTTTTTGGATAAACACCATAAATGAGTTTAGCTTTGTTTACAACAGAATCTTTCAAAGAGACCATTATGAATTGACTTTCTTTTGATCTTTCTTCCAAAATATTTGAGAGTTTTTCTGCATTGGGGGCATCAAGGTGTGCATCAACTTCATCAAACAGGTAAAATGGAGATGGTTTTAATTTTTGCAAAGCAAGGACAAACACAATGGCTGCCAGAGTTTTTTCACCGCCGCTGATAGACGTAGATTCTCTCTTTGGTTTATTTTTAAATTGAATCAGATATGAAATTCCAGAATTGAATATGTCATCTTCGTTTTGTAATTCAAGCCATGCATTTCCTCCTGTCATTTTACTAAAAATCAATCGAATTTCTTTATCCACAAGATCAAATGCATCCAAAAATGTTTGTCGCTTATCTTTTTCTATTCCCTCAATGAATTTAACAATAGAATTACGTTCTTCTTCCAAGGAATTTTTACGTGAAGACATAGAGCGATAACCATAGGAGACTTCCAGGTAGGTTTCCGGAGCCTTTGCATTAAGGGCATTGAGAGTGCTTAATTCTGCGTTTAACCCTTGAACGATTGGTTCAACATCGAAGGTTTCCATATTAGAGTCAAAACCAAAGGTCTCCAGTAATCCTTGAAGTTTTGTTTCAGTTTCATTAAGATCCCTCAAATCTCGATTAATCGCATCTGATTGTCTTTCAAGGGCGTTTACCTCCTTTGTAAGAGTTTGATTTTTTTCAATAAGGATTTTTAATTTATCATCATACTCTTTAATTTGGCCAATAGAAGTTCCAGATGTCGAGATAAGATCCTGCTCTTTTTCCCTCAATTTTTCTAAGGCTTCTTGTTTGATTTCTTTTTCCTTGGATAAATTTTTGATTTTGTTTTCTAAATCCTCTTTTTGTGAAATAAGGGATAGTTTCTCTTCATGGAGATTTTTTGATTGGGACTTCGATCTGTTTTCTTCAGATTCAATTGCAGCAAGCTGAGAATTCTTATCTCGAAATTCATTCATAACTGTGGTATGTAATTTTTCGATGTCTGATTTTCTTTGGTTTATTTTTGTCAATTCATTTGAAATACGAGTTTGTTCTCCACTAGCATAATTTTCTTCAACCATAGAGATTCTTTCAATTAATGATTCAACATGAGATTCTTGGGTAGATAATTCAGCAGTCAATGATGTGTTTTTTGATTTGAGGTCAATGATTCTTTGTATCAATTGGTCTTTCATTTTATTTGCAGAAGAAATTCTCGATTTAAGGTTGGAATAGTTTTCATTTGTAGACACAGAAGATTTTTCAGAAATGGATAATCTGTCTGAATAATTTTGAATTGATTTCTCTATTTTTTCAAGAGTGTGTTTTTTCTTGAGAATGTATTTTTTCAAAAGACTGATAGATTGTAAAAGTCCGTCAATAGAAGAACTCAAGGAGATTATTTTTGTGAGTTTAGAGATTTTGGAGTTGATATCAATTACCACTCCTCCACCCTTTGCTTCGAAGAATTCACCATCAAGAGTGACAGATTTGTAGCCCGATCGTGATATTTTGTATGCAGATTCTTGCGAATTTGCCAAAACTACGTTCCCAAATAGGAAGGTTTTGAGGGCAGAATATTCAGGATCACACTTGACAAAGTCAGACAAAATCCCAACCACTCCAGAGTCTCTAGGAAGTTTCAATTTGAAGTTTGGAATTGCGTCCAAAGGAATTATTTTTAATTTTGGCAAATTTTGAGAACGTGCAGCCTCTGCAATTCCCAACATGGTTGCAAAATCATTTACAACAATAGCTTTAATCCAATCAGAACAAGCCGCTAATACGGATCTTTCGTATTTTTTGTCCCAAGATATCATCTCATACACTAATCCCTCAATACCAAGTTTATCTGCATCCTCTTTCAGTTTTGCAACCGTATAATCCTCATGCATTATTCCTTTCACTGTTTTGATTTTTGTTTCATACTGATTGGCTGCCTTACTTGATTTTTCTAAAATTAAATTCAGCTCTTCAGAATCTTTTTGAATTTTAGATTTTTTGGAATTTAGTTTGGCTATCCTTGTTTTTAATTCGGTGATGGAAGCCTTGTGATTATTTAGCATCGATTCCAATCTATTTTCATAACCAGATAGTTTTGAAATATCCTGTTGAATACCATTAAGTTTTGTACTGTTGGAATTGATTTTGTTTTCTATTTCTTCTTTCTCATTATTTGTGGATGAGAGTTTAATTTTAGCAGTGTTTAGCTCGTCATTTAATTTTTTAATTTTGTTATCTATTTCTAATTTTTTTGCAGAGACTTGTGATTGTTCCTCCAAAATTTTATCTCTAATAGAATCAATTTCATGCATGTCATCATTGACTTTTTTTACCCTTTGATTGGTTTCAGAAATGGATTCTTTAATTTGAGATAGTTTTGATTCTATGTCAGTTCGACTTTCAGAAATCACCTCAAGTTCGGTATCAATTTCTGGAATTCTGGATGCAATTTGTTCTAATCTTTTGTTTGAGGCAACAATGTTACTGTTGAACACCTCATATTGCTGCATGGCTTCACTAAGTTCAGAATCAATAGAAGATTTTGCCTGATTGTAGGCATCAGCCTCTTGCATTAATGTTGATTTTTCACCTTCAAGGGCATCTATTTCTTTCCTAAGAACCTCGCGTTGGTCATCAAATTCTTTAATTTGTGAGGAAATTTCATGTAAGGAAGATTCTTTGGTGGTCTTTTGACTCAACACTTCCTGCATTTTATTTGCGGCATTTATCGCATTGTACCTGTTAAGCTCTCTCTGTAGAAAATCACTACGTAATTTTTGGTTTCTTTCTTCTTCTAATTCATCAATTCTTTTTTTTATTTCACCCATTTTTGCAAGGGCTATTTCAAGACGTCTGTCTGCATCATCAAGTTGTTTAAGAGATTCTG
>JASFUC010000052.1:0-8309 GCA_050050475.1 Nitrosopumilaceae archaeon | reverse complement strand
TTATAAACCTTGATGGCAATTTACAGTGTAATTGATTAACTAAGAATCAATTAACTTGTCTTTGAAAAACATCACAAAAAAAATTAATCATGCAAATTATGGGATTTTGTGATTATGAAAAAAGGGTATCAATCTTTTTAATTTCATAAATTTTTCCAATATTGGAAAATATTGATAGATTTTTAATTAATCAAATCCATGAGATTGATAAGTTATGATTATTGTTATTGAGGGTGGTGATCAAGCAGGAAAAAAAACCCAAACTGACCTATTATTCCGAGCATTAAAAAAAAGAAAAATTAAAACCTCTACCTTTAGTTTTCCAGACTATACCACACCTGTGGGAAAAGAGATTGCAAAATACCTAGACGGAAAAAGAAAATTCCCTCCTCAAACCATTCATTGTCTTTTAGCTGCTAATAGGTGGGAAAAACTAAATGAAATTACGAAAGCTCAATCAAAAAATTCTGTTTTGATAATGAATAGGTATTATCAATCAAATCTGGTATATGGATTAGCAAATGGTATGAAACAAAAATGGTTAGAAAACTTAGATGTAGGATTGCCAAAAGCAGATCTTGTAATTTTACTTGATGTCTCCCAAAAAGAATCGTTTCATAGAAAGAAAACCAATAGAGACAAATTTGAAAAGAATAAAGACTTTCTCAAAAAAATCTCAAAAATTTATCGAACCACAGCTAAGAAAAAACGATGGAAAATTGTTGATGCAACTAAATCTAAAGAAGAGGTACATGAAGAAATATTGAAAATTTTTTCAAAGAAAATAGGATTATGAGAAAAAATTATTTGGATATAATCGATCCAATTCATGACTTTATTCGAGTATATGATCATGAGCTAAAAATCATAGATAATCCAATTTTTCAAAGATTAAGAAGAATTAGGCAACTTTCTGGAGCCCATCTAACTTATCCTGCAGCTCAACATACGCGATTTGAACATTCTCTAGGGGTTATGCATATTGCAAGTCAAGCAGGTGAGGCCTTGAGAGAAAAAGGAATCCTAAAACAAGATGATATAGAAAAACTACGCCTTGCAGGTCTTTTACACGATATTGGTCATGGTCCCTTTTCTCATCTCTTTGAGGAAATAATACAAAAGAAAAAAATTTCCCACGAAGATTTTGGCAAAAATATAATTTTAAAATCTACCATTGGTGATACTATATCTCAAAATGGTTATGATAAAAAAATAATAACCAAAATCGCATTTGGTGATTCTAAGTTTCAATA
The DNA here is from genome assembly GCA_050050475.1 of Nitrosopumilaceae archaeon. GTDB lineage: Archaea > Thermoproteota > Nitrososphaeria > Nitrososphaerales > Nitrosopumilaceae > Nitrosomaritimum. Next base: position 7,056 of record JASFUC010000052.1, on the reverse strand, counting down.
CCTAAATGAAATTGTATCTGGTGCCCTTAGTGCAGATATGATGGATTATCTTTTACGTGATGGATATTTCACTGGTGCAGAGCATGCAAAAATTGACCATAAAAGATTAACTCAATCCCTAGACGTTCACAAGAAAAAATTAGCTTTAGAAAAATCAGCTCTTTATTCTTTTGAATCTATGATGCATTCCAGATATCAGATGTTCAAAGCAGTTTACTTTCACAAAACAGTTAGAGCCGCCGAAGTAATGCTATTAGAAGCATTACGACTCTCCGATGACGAGTTTGGTTTTACATCGTTTAACCTAAATGAATATACAAAACTCACTGACGAGTACGTTTTGTCCATGCTACTAACTTCTAAATCTTCCAAACTCAAAAGGGCAAAGAAATTTGCAGAAGATTATCAAAACCGAAAATTGTTAAAATGCGTTTTTGAGAGAATCTTAACTAGCAAAACTCTTTTGGAAAAAACTAAAACAAATGAAATTAGGTCATCTCTTTCTAAAAAATCCAAAGTGGATGAAAATGAGATCTTTGTAGATAGTTCTGTCACTCCCTCAATCCCCCTTGCTCCATCCAAAAAGGAGTCTAAACAAATTATTCTAATTACACACGAAAACGGAAAATCACAGGCACAAGAGATGCCCATTTCAAAAATTCCTGTAGTCTCTGCAATTTCCGGATTCATGAATATTTTGAGAGTGTACACTCCTCAAAAAACTAGAAAAAAAGTTGAAATTGCCGCAAAATCAATCTTGGGTGACCTAAAATAATGAAAAAAAGAATTGTAATCAAACTTTCGGGACGTGTATTTGGCATGGATAATGTCAAAGTGTTAAAAGACTATGCATCCTTTTTGGTAAAAATTAGCAAAATCTGCCAACCCGTCGTAATCGCAGGTGGTGGAAATATCGCAAGACACTATATTTCCCATGCAAGATCTTCTGGTGCTGACGAATCTACATTAGATGAATTAGGAATTGAAATCTCTAGATTAAACGCAAAGCTATTGATTTATGCATTAAAAAACAAAGCCTATTCTCATCCTCCCACTACTTTACAAGAGATCAGACACGCAGTGGATGATGGTCTAATCGTTGTAACAGGGGGATTACATCCTGGACAAAGCACCAATGGAACAGCAGCACTAATTGCTGAAAAAATTAAGGCAGAACAATTTCTAAACGCTACTGATGTTGATGGAGTTTATGATATGGATCCAAACAAAAACAAAAAGGCAAAAAAATTCAAGCAAATTGAATTAAAAAATCTAAAGAACATGTTAGTACATGAAGATTCTGTTGCAGGTGGTTATGATCTCATGGATATTGTTGCATTGAAAATTATTGAAAGATCCAAAATTAAAACTAGAATTTTAAAGGCAGACCCTAAAATTATTGAAAAGGCAATAAGAGGTATCGATGTTGGCACAAAAATTGTTTTACCTTAATTTTTACTCTAAGGGTTCATTTTGAATAGTTGGCCTATCTTCAGTCCAAATTTTTATGCTAGATTCTGGGTATTCAGGAACCCCTGAATCTCTTAATTTTTTGAAAATATCTAGAGCTTCTTCTTTTTCAACCTTCTTTGACTGAGCCTTTGTGTATCCATCTTTATCTACAATAACTGCAACATATCCCTCTTCAGATTGAATCACAGCAGTAAAATCTTCTTCTCCAACAGGGAAGAATTTTCCATCAATTTTCTTAGTAGTTAGAGTAAGCATTCCAAATCCTGCAACATCAAATAATTTCATTTGAGATTTACTAGCTCTTATTTTTCCTTGCTGCACTGCTTGAAAATACTGCACATAGATTTTTCCTTATAATGGTATAATAACTATCTCAACATTTAAGATATCATTAAGGTAAACGATATTGTTGAATCCCAAAATATTTGTCATTGCGGCAATAGTGGTTCTTATAGGAATCTTGGGTGCAATTTTTGTGTCAACCTCAACTAGTGATACTTTTGATGAAGGTTCAACTCAAGAGATTCAAAGTCAAGTAGAGCCAATAACAATTAATTTAGAAAATGTGGAAATTTTACAAGTCACAGATCGAGCAGCAATTATCGAAATACAATTCAAGCTTGAAAATCCTAATTCTCGGTCAGTTATTGCTCAGCAGTTAAAATATTCTCTTTATGGTTCAAGTGGAACTGAGGAATACAAAATTTCCTCCGGAGACATTGGAACTAGGCCAGAAGGAATGGTTGATGGATCAAACTATTACACATTGTTAAGTAATAGTTCAGTTATTTTAAAAGATAAAATCATTTTAGAATTCCCTGTAAATTCTCCAGAGTTGATGTCCATTCTTGAAAGCAGTAATCCTAGCTGGAGGGTTGAAGGTGATGTCTTCTTTAATCTCAGTTCAATGACTAGTGGTCAAGAAAACGAGATTCACTTTGAATCTACAAAATAAACTAGTTTATGTATCATAGAATTTGAAAATTATGATAATTTGTTTTTAGGGAAAATTGATTGACAAAGTTATAAAAGCCCGTAAAGTTGTTTTTTAACAAATGGCAGAAGCAGGTATGGCAGCATATGGTGCGGCAGCAGGCGTAGCAATAGCCTTGGCAGTTGTATGCTTTGCATTACGTGGTAAAGGACATCCCGAACCACTGGAATAAACGAAGGAAATCAATCCTTTACAATCTTTTTAATTTAGTTTTCCTTAGATAGCCCTAGCATTTCAGCTAAGGAAAGTTGTTTTGAGTTCTTTTTACTGATAAAGCATCTTTGATAATATTGACAATCCAAACAATTCAATGATGGTTCTAAAATTGGAGTTTTTTGTTCGTTTAAGAGATCATTTAGAACTCTAACTCGTCTAATCACTTCCTCAAACATCTTTTTGTCACGAGTAAGAGAAAAGGTGAACTCTTCTCCATCCCTTGTTATGTAGACAATCATCCCATCTACTTTATCATAAATCCATAGACAAGCATTTAGATAGAGAAGATCATTTGCTTGAGGAGATTCTGGAATATCTTTACTGGATCTAAATAAAATAATTATATCATCAAGAATCATATCTGATTGTCCTTTCAATTTAATATCATCAATCTCAAAAATTTTGGGTTTACTACCATACTCTAATTTTCGTAGCAGGCCACTTGTCAGATCATTAAACCCTCTTCTTTCAATTTCTTTTGAATCTGTTCTATCATAATAGGACCTTCTTAAACATTGAACTACCTCCTGCAGATGAATCGTCTTATAGTCCTTGACATCAATATCAATTTCTAACTCCTTACCTATGGAATCGATGGCATTTTTGATTACGCTTCGATAATCTCTGTCTCCCATCATGATAAATCACTTAGAAAATAGAGCCATATAGGTTAATTCATGATTTTGGTGAGAAACTTAGAAATTTTTCCAGAGAAGGCAAAAGCCACAAAATGAGCACTAAATCCTAGAACTGCACCTAAAACCAAATTACCCGTGCTATAATAAATTCCAAGAAATATTCCAAGAGCTGGAATAGTGAAAATCATAGCTAGAAAAGTGCTTATCCATATTGTATTGATTATAACTTCAGGAGGTACTTTCTTTTTTTTTGAAGGAAAACTTGCCATTTTGAGGCTAATCTTCTTCTAGAATCAATTTTGACATTGTAGTTTCTGTTGGTATTTTCTGTTCAACAGCATATGCAATTGCTGCCAAATTTCTTACCTCATACGCAGTCAATTTTGTTATGCCTATAATAGTAGCAAAACTGAACATCTTTGTAAAAGATCTTAATGAGGATTGATAAATTTCCAATTCAAACTTTCTTTCAAATTCAGCTATTGCGTCTAGTTCATTCTCCGATTCAGGGATAAGGTTCTTGTATCTTGTGCTAGTCAATTCATTGAATGCATCTCTTACAGATGCTGCGCTAATCATTCTACTGATTAAATCTCTTGATGCAGTAGGCGTAGTTGATGCAATCAAATCTTGAATTTGATCTTCTTCTAAACCCCAGAATTTTCCACGGATAGCACTCAATAGGTTGTAAAAGTCAATATCCATTCCGATTAATTTTGTAACTTCAGTTTCTCTGCTATTCTTAATAGCACGACCTAGCTGTTGATACAAAATTTTATCAAAGTAAATATCAAAAATTTGAATATTCTTTTTGTCGTTGTAAAGTGCAGCAGCTTTTGCAATCTCCTCACCAAACTGACTTGAACTTAGACTAGCTACTGTTTCTTCAATATCTTTTGCAACTAGCGCTTTAACAACAATATCTCTTTGCTTGATCAATTCTTCTGCATGAAGATTGATGTGGGATTCAATCTCTTCTTGGGATTTTCCTAAAACCTTTCCCTTTAGAACTGATTTTAAATTTGAAATAATAAATTTCATGTAATATGCATTGAAGATACTTTTATCACCAGATGTTTTGGCAATTGAATAATGAACATCAGCTAAATGTACTCTCAAGGCGTTTTCAATTTTCTGAGATGTATAAGGTTTTTGAACATCTGCTACAGATTCAGCATAAATCGTATTTTTTATCCTAGTCATTAACTCCTCTAAATCTCTAGACTCTGCTAATGTTTGAAAATCGGCTTTCTTTAGTAGCTGGCCTCTTTTGCTGTATGACTTAACCGAGGCATAGACATTCTTTGAACCCATTTCAATGGAACTGATTATGTAACTGATTTTAATGTTTGGCGATTTATTCCTAAGATTCCTTATTTTCAGGTAATTTCATTTAGGAACCTAATCGCATCTTCTTTTTCTTGTTTTGATAGTTTCAAAAATGCCACTAAAATCTCCTTTTGAATAGTTAGTGATTCATCAGAAATACTTTGTAATTTGGAGAGATCAAAAGGAAGAAGATCTTTAATTTTGTCGTCACAAAATGCCTTCACATATTTTTGAAAAATTGAATAGGTAAAATTTGGACTAGATTCAGACAGATTAGTTATGATCTTCTCGAACTCTTTTTCCTTAGAATCTCCCTTTGAGAAAAATTCACCGAGTAATTTTTCTTTATTTTCCACCTCTTTGATTGATAATGCAATTAAGATCCCTTTTCTAGTCAAATGGTAAAAGGGAATGCCTTTTTCCTGAAGTGCTTTAGGTCCTCTTTTTAGCGGTAATCTTCCATGCTCTTCGGCAATACCCATAGGAAGTAAAATCTCATCAAGATCCCTAAAAATCCCTGAATAGATATTTTTCCACACTATTCCTTGCCCTTTTGCTATTTTTTGAGAGATACCTGTCCTAGTCCGTTCTGCGGGATTGGCATTACTTGATAAAATTCGTATAATTGACCTCTGTCGGTTGGCTTCTCCTGTAAGACTATTCTCTTTGGTTTTGAAGGTATCAAATATTGATAATTTTGTATTAGATTTCACTTTCATGCTTTACACCATAACATAATTTCCATTTTCTATGATATTATCAAATTAAACTAAAATATAATAATTTACAAATTTAGCAATTTTATGGTCTCAACCCTTAAATAATTTTCAATTTCGATTAAAACAATGAATTCTAGGAACCACAAGTATGCTCTATTACTTGTGGCCGCAGTAGCCATAACAGCAACTGGTGCAATGTCTCAAGCATTTGCACAGAGTGTTGATGATGGTATGGACGGATATGTTAAAGGAACCAGTGGAATTTACACAGGAAATCCTAATGAATGCTGGTACGATGATGGCGAAGGCAACATGTTGCCCTGTTTAATTGATACAGGTGATACAGCATGGATGCTTACAGCAACATCATTAGTACTATTCATGTCTCCAGGAGTCGGATTCTTTTATGGCGGTTTAGCCAGATCAAAGAATATCGTCAACGTACTTGGTATGACCCTTATGGTAATGGGTTTAATGTCAGTACAATGGGTTCTCTGGGGATATTCTCTAGCATTTGCACCAAATGCAGATGAAGGTGCAAATATGTTCATGGGAAGTCTTGATTACGCAGGATTCAACATGGTATCTCACTATGCACCGTTAGGCGAAGCAGGTCCTTGTGGAGACACATGGTCTGCAGCGTATCAGATGAATGCAATGGTTGAGGGCGATGTTTGTAGTCAAGGTTGGCCTGGTACTGTTCCGCATCAGTTATTCGCAATGTTCCAAGCTACATTCGCAATTATCACACCAATTCTAATAATTGGCGGATTAATTGATAGGATCAAGTTTAGTGCATTAGTCATATTCGTACTTCTATGGGGAACATTTGTCTACGATCCAATTGCACATTGGGTCTGGGGAGGTGGCTTCGTAGGAGGAGGTGGAATTGACCTCGATCCAGAACTATCGCCATCATACGCGTTAGACTTTGCTGGTGGTACTGTAGTACACATTTCTTCAGGATTTTCTGCATTGGCAGGTGCCTTAATCCTAGGTAGAAGATTAGGATATGGTAAAGTTCCAATGGAACCACACAACATTCCAATGGTAGTCCTCGGAGCAGGAATACTCTGGTTTGGATGGTTTGGTTTCAACGCAGGAAGCGAAGTAATGGTAGACGGCATTACAGTTAGTGCATGGACAGTAACCAATACTGCAACAGGTATGGCTGCAGTAACATGGGTACTAGTGTCATGGGCACATACTGGAAAACCAAGTATCGTGGGAGCAGCTTCTGGCGCAGTAGCAGGATTAGTAGCAATTACTCCGGCTTCTGGTTGGGTTGGTCCTATGGCAGCAATAATTATTGGTATTGCAGCTGGTACAATTTGTTATGGAAGTATTGCATTCAAGAATGCACGAAAATGGGACGACGCTCTAGATGTATGGGGAGTACACGGAATGGGCGGTCTTACTGGTGCAATTTTGACTGGTACACTTGCTAGTCCACACATCTGGGATACCGGAGATGGTATTGGTGCATGGACTGGTACAGCAGAAGGTATGGAACAGCAAGCAATCAGCATTATTGGTGCAGCAGTATCAATTGCTTATGCCTTTGGTATTACCATTGTAATCCTGAAAATAATGGATGCCGTTTGGCCTGGCGGAATCAGAGTCACTCCAAAAGAAGAGGAGATTGGTCTCGATTTGGCACAGCACGGAGAAAGAGCATACGTAAACG
>JASFUC010000051.1:0-8399 GCA_050050475.1 Nitrosopumilaceae archaeon | reverse complement strand
GGAAGAATTCGGGATTTATTATAAAAGACTTGATTTCGCCTGATATTCCAGACCAAGCCTCAAACAAGTCAGAATCTGAGGTATTTGCAGTTTTTTTGTCAGATTTACATATTGGAAGTAAATATTTCATGGAAGAGGAATTTTCCGAATTTATTTCGTGGTTATCCAGCCCAGATCCTGTGGCACGGAAAATTCGATTTGTGTTAATTGGTGGAGATGCAGTTGATGGTGTAGGGATTTATCCTAACCAAGACAAAGAACTAGTCTGTCAAACCATAGAAGAGCAGTTAAAAAAAATGGAAAATTTACTCAGTAAAATTCCAGATTATATCAAAATTTTCATTATGCCTGGGAACCATGACCCAGGAAGACGAGCACTACCTCAGCCGGCCATACCGAAAAAATACAATTCTAGTATATGGGAAAAGGAGAATGTGATAATGGTTGGAAATCCGGCTGTTGTTTCCTTGAATGGAGTTAAAGTGTTAATGTTTCATGGTCAGAGTATCGATGATATTGTAAAAACTACACCTGGATTGAGTTATGATAGCCCTACAAATGTAATGAAGCATTTACTTCGTGCACGACATCTTAGCCCAATTTATGGAAGTCAAACTCCTATTGCACCGGAGTTGGAGGATTTGATGGTGATCGATGAAATTCCTGATATTTTTCATGTGGGGCATGTTCATAGAGCCCAATTGGATATGTACAAGGGTATTCTTTTGATAAATTCAGGATCATGGCAAAATCAAACCCCTTTCCAAGCAAGTGTTGGAATGACCCCAAATCCAGGAATTGCGTTGATGGTTAATTTGAAAACTTTCCAAGTCCTACACCAAAATTATAATTCAAAATTAGATAATATCTTGCAAAGTTAAATCATCTTTGAAGGTCTTTTTTACCATTTCAGGCGAAATTGTGAGTTTGTACTTTTTTGTTCTTCCATGAATTCCTTGATGAATCAGTCTACCGGTAATAATTCCCGATAACTCTATTTCACTTAGCATTTGGGTTATTCTTCTTTGAGTAAGTTCATCCCGTCCTACCGTTTTACACAATGCTTTGTAAGATGAGTAGATCTCTCCGGTTGATTGTCCTCCTGCCTTTATAATTGCCAAGATTACCAATTTTTCATGAAGGGGATAAGATTTCAGTGAGGTTTCCTCTTTATTTTCTTCAATTTTTTGAGATGCTTCCCGCACGTGTTCTTTTGTTACTTGGTCAGATTGTTGTCTCTCAGCAATTTCGCCTGCAACTCGAATCAAATCTATGGCTCTTCTAGCATCACCATGTTCGCCTCCAGCAAGGGCTGCACATAGGTTTAAGGCCGGTTCTTGGACCGTATCAGGTAAGAAAGCTTGATTGATTCGCTCTTCTAGAATTTTTTTGATTTGTTCAACATTATAATTAGTAAATACAATTTCTTCTTCCCCTAGACTGCTAATTACTCTAGGGTCAAGTTTTTCTTTGAATGTCAAATCATTAGAAATTCCAACTAATGTTAGAGAACCTTTGTTTAATCGTTCATTGGCTCTTGTTAATTGATATAGAATATCTTTACCTGTCTTTGATACTAGTTGGGCTAGATAATCAATTTCATCAATAATAAAAATAGCATTAATTTCATTTTTCTCAATGATAATTAGGATTCGTTTGAAGACCTCACTTATGGCTAATCCTGTGCCGGGTAATTCTTTATCATTTAATCCTAATTGCCTTCCAAGGCTTACTAATAATCCATAGAGGGTGGTTTCATCTTTTGAGTTTGTATAGATTAGTTTAATTGGAAAATTTGATTTTTCTACCCTTTCTTGGATTTTGGATATGACCTTCTTAACCACTAAAGTCTTTCCAGTTCCTGGTTTTCCATATACTAAGAGATTTGATGGTCGGGATTGTTTTAGGATGGGTAATAATGATTGGGTTACCTGCTCCTGTTCTGAGTTTCTATGTTGAATGGTCTCTGGGATATAGGTAAAGTGAAGTATATCTCTGTTTTTTATTATGGATTTTCCTGATTCTGCTGCATTTAGTAATCTATCAATTGGATCCTCCATACTCACACACCTGTGTTTCTACTAGATAACATCATTACCATATCTAAATTAAGAGAGTATAGAATAGAATAGTAACTCTAGTTTAGTTTATAATTAATTATTTTTAGTTAGATTTTCTCAAATAAAAAAATTAAGAAAAAGATAGAGTGGAAATATTGGTGTGTGGGTAGTCCTAACAACAACTGGTTAACAATCTGTTAATTTTATGTTAAGAAAATCACCAAAAAACCCATTTCACCCCCTTTATTTCCATTCCAGGCGTTAAGGATGGTGTTAACACTGTGAATATCTACTAATAGACCCCTTTATTTCCATTCCAGGCATAAAATCATCAATAATCATACCAAAATATACACATAGATTGTTAATAACAAAAATTAGTTCAGGTGTGGTTTAGGCAGTCAATGTTAACAAACCCTTTAGTTAACAAAACTTCTCGGATCTATTGAACTGTTAACATTCGATCCTCAAAGATCTCAAAGATGGCAAAAAAACGAATACGTATTGATATGGAAGACTCTGATGGAGCCAGATATGATATTAAATTAGAGGGAAATGTTACTCGTGATAAGGTTCTAAAAATATTCGAAATGATGGATTTGATGAATATTGAGGAAGAGCAAGAAATCACCAACATCGACTCAATAGGAGCAAAAATCTGGAATATTGTAGATAAGTTCTTCCCCATGGGAAAATTCACATCTACTAATATTTTGGAAAAATATGAAGATGAATACAATGAACCAGTAAAATTAAGCATAATTTCCACTTATTTATCCAGATTTTCAACTAAGGGTAAAATCAATAGAGTCCGAACAGGAAGGGAATGGACATATCAGACCATTAAACTTAGCCAAAAACAACAATAATTCATGAAATAATGATTTTACGTACAATTAGACGATCTTTACCTAAAATCAACTTCACATATTCCCCCTTTTGAATATCCATATACTTTCTAAACTGTTTTGGAATTGATATTGTTCCTGCTGATGTTATTTTCACCAAAACTTCATTCTCCTGAACAGACATATTAAATCTATAAAATAATAATATATATAATTTAATAATTTTAATAAATTATAATTAATAATAAAATTTACCTTGATAATTGGTTTTAATGTGATCTTTTGTCTCTAAAAAAACAAAATTGATTCTAAACAGTAGTAGGACTAGTTTCTAGAACCCCGATCTTCTCTTTTCCTTTCTCTGAAATAAAATATCTATAGGGTTTAGAGTCTGTATTTCTTTCAACATATCCATCATCAAATAATTTTTTCATTAGTCTAGAAGTATGTTCTCTACTCTTTTTTAATGTGATTTGGATGTCACGTGATGTCATAGGTTGCTTTGTGATTAAATGTAACACATAATCTATGGGATTATTATGATCTAAACTGGGCATAGGAGGTTGATTTTTAGGCTCATTTGTAATTTCTTCACCCTTTTCAGGTTTTGATTTACCACCTGAGGGTTCTTCGGACTTTATAGGAATGTCTTGAAGATTGTTTTTGGCAATTTTTTCAAGAAATTGCTTTAATTCTAGATTAGGATCTCCTGATTTCTCCCCCATACCCTCAATCTCTAAGGCATCTAGCCGTATTTTCATGTCAATAAGTTGTCTTTCATAGTATTCCAACCGTTCTGATTGTGATGCATCACCTGATTCATTTGTTTTAATCATAGGACGGAGTTTGTAATATGCAAAAAGACCTCCTAAACCTACCAAAAATGCTATTATCACACTCAATATTACTTCAGGATCAGGAATTTCAATTAACATCACAAAAATTATTCCTAGATTGTGATATATCGTGATTGACCAACATTAATTCACACTTTAGATTAACAAACAAACACAATTAATCACAATCAAAACAACTACACTACTACTAAAAACATTACAATATCACATATTACATGCCTGACGAATTACACGGTCAATCACGTTTATCACATCATCTTCCCGTTCAGGAAAAACATCACTATCATTTATCACACTTATCTGGTCCGAAAGTTTCGATATCACATCAATATCATCAGGTAAAAGTATGCCTAGACCACGTAAAAGAATGATTGAATAAAATAATGAGATTAATTTCTCTCTAGATTGGCTTACCTGCCTATAATACGCACCTTTTGTTATAGAAAACTTAGATTCAAGAAGATCCTTTTGATTTAAAATAATTTCAATTTGTCTCTCTGTAAACAACGATTTTTTGATAATTTTACGTATAATATTGTTAAAATTGGATTTATCAAACTCCGACATAGCTATACAAATCTGTATACCGTTATTCCAATTAAACTTTAAAGACTCATCTACAAACCAATTTCATGACAGGAAAAGTTGAATCCTTCCTAAAATCAGAGTTAAAAAAGAAAAATGCGTTATTGTTTGTATTAATTGATTCTGAAGTATCAAACCTAGAATCTTCCAAAAAACTGGCTCAAGAAGTTGAAAAAATCGGCGCATCTGCCATACTTGTAGGGGGTTCTTCTGCTACTGATCAAATTGAAATGGCTCAAGTTGTTAAAGGCATCAAACAAGGAATTAAGATTCCTATTATTCTATTTCCTGGAAATGTAACAGGAGTTGTGCCAGATGCAGATGCAATCCTATTTAGTTCTCTAATGAATTCAGAAAATCCTTATTTTATTACCCAAGCACAGGCATTGGGCGCTTCAAGTGTGCTTAAATTTGGTCTCGAACCTCTTCCTACAGCATATCTTGTGATTGGTGATGGAACTTCTGCATGGTTCGTAGGCTCAGCGAGAGGAATACCATTTGAAAAACCTAAAATTGCAGCAGCTTATGCTTTGGCTGCACAATTTTTAGGCATGAGATTTGTTTACCTTGAGGCAGGCTCAGGAGCAAAATCTAGTGTTACTCCTGAAATGGTAAAGACAGTTCGGACTATCTTCAATGGATTCTTAATTGTTGGAGGTGGAATAAAGGAGGTAAAGACTGCCAAAGAACTGGTAAAAGCAGGAGCTGATGCTCTTGTAATAGGAACATTCCTAGAAAAGGGAGGAAGTCTCAAAAAACTCACGGAAATTGCAAAAACAATTCAAAACTCAAAATAAAAGGGCTGAATAATGTCTGAAAATGATGCCCTTTCTCGTTTACGTGGCATAAAAATGCCGAATTATTACCAAAATTACTATGCAAAGCTGTCAAACGACACATATACCATTTTTGAGAAGGCTGCTGAAGCAAAATCAAGCTTGGTGGACTCATCCGGAATAATCGAGCCGAAAATTGCATTTGATTTAGCAGATAGGGTTGCCAAAATGCACGAAATTGACATTGCTGAACCTTTACGAGAATTATTAAAAATCAATGGAAAGGAACTATCAGCTTTAATTCTATCTAAAGAGATTGCATTGGGAAAATACTCTCTGGAGGAGGCATCACTAGAAGAAAAGTTAGACCTAGCAGTTAGGGTAGGACTTGCAATAGTTACAGAAGGGGTCACAATTGCTCCTCTACAAGGAATTAGTGAGGTAAAAATAAAGAAAAACAAAGATGGTTCTGATTACCTTTCGGTTTCGATAGCAGGTCCTATGAGGTCAGCTGGAGGGACAGAATCTGCTGTCACTATGTTGATAGCTGACCATGTACGAAAAGCGGTGGATCTATCAAAATATCAAGCAGACTCCTTTGATGATGAAACAGGAAGATTTGTGGAAGAGCTACGAATCTATGAAAGAGAAGCCGGGAATTTTCAATTTCATATTTTAGATGAGGACATCATACATGTAATCTCTAATCTTCCTGTTGAACTTGATGGTGTAGATACTGATCCCTATGAGGTGGTTAACCACAAAGGAATGGTGAGGATCAAAACTGACAGAGTTAGGGGAGGGGCTTTACGAGTCCTTAATGATGGGCTGATAGGAAGGGCCAAAAAATTACTTAAACGAATTCAACTCTATAATTTGGATGGTTGGGAATGGCTTGGGGACCTAAAAGGAGCAATTCAAACTGGTGATGATCAAGAGGATGCAGCCACCAAAAGGATGCGTGAGGTCATAACAGGCAGGTCTGTTTTATCCATGCCTAACAAATTGGGAGGATTCAGACTTAGATATGGCCGTGCCTGTAACACTGGATTTGCAGCAGTTGGGATTCACCCAGTAATTGCAGAAATTTTAGATCACACAATAGCTGTTGGTACTCAAATAAAGATAGATATTCCAGGGAAAGGAGCAACAGTAGCTTTTGTTGATTCTATAGAAACTCCCATAGTCAGACTGAAAAATGGAAATGTTGTAAAAATAAGAGATGTTAAACATGGAATAAAAATTAAAAATGAAATCGAAAAAATTCTTCATTTGGGAGATATTTTAATTTCATTTGGGGATTTCCTAGAGAACAATGCCCAGTTAGTTCCGTCAGGATATGTTGAAGAGTTTTGGATAGAGGAATTAAGAGAAAAACTAGCAAAATATGAGCCTAACGACCAAGATCTAAGCCAATTTCTCAAGAAAATACCTACATTAGATGAGGCACTAAAAATTTCCTTAGATTTTCAAATTTCCTTACATCCTTCTTTTCTTTATTTTTGGGATCAAATTTCAACATCAGAATTATCCGAAATTTTACAACCAATAAAACTAAATGAGAATTCTATTGAATATCCTCAAAATGTGAAAAAAATTCTTGAAAAATTAGGAGTGCCACACCTTCAAAATAATTCCATAATTTTAGAAGAAAATGAAGCAAAAATTTTCTATAACTTACTATTTAGAAATCCTCCAAAAATTGAAGATAAATCCACACCAAAAATCCTTTCAGAATCGTCTGGAATACAAGTAAAAAACAAATCCTCTACATCAATTGGTGTTAGAATCGGAAGACCAGAAAAAGCAGCAGCCAGACAAATGAAACCACCAACACATATTTTATTCCCGATCAGTGATAAAGGAGGACCAACTAGAGACCTTTTGAAAGCCTCACGAACCACTAACTTTTTCACAAATATTTTCAATCGTAAATGCCCTCAATGTAAGGAACCTTCAATTGGAATAAAATGCTCAAAATGTGGTGAAAAAACATCTGTAGAATATCAATGCTCAAACTGTAGAGAAATTTTAGAAACTCAATACTGTGAAAAATGTAAAAGGAAAGCATCATCCCATTCCTACAAGCCTTTTCCTCTAAAAGAAAGGCTTCTTAATGCTCAAGAAAAAATGGGTTTACGAGCTCAAGAACCTTTCAAGGGTGTAAAAGAGCTGATTAGTCAAGATAGGATACCTGAACCTCTAGAGAAAGGTCTTGTCAGACAAAATTTTGGCTTAACTACATTCAAAGATGGAACTGTTCGTTTTGATGCTACAAATTCGCCCATAACTCAGTTCAAACCTTCATGGATAGGAACACCAATTACAAAACTCAAAGAATTAGGATACACACATGATATTGATGGAAATCCAATTACCGATGAAAACCAATTCATCGAAATTCGTATGCAGGATGTCATAATTCCATACGAGAGTGGAAGATACCTTGTTTCTATCTGCAAATATCTTGATATCTTACTAACAAAATTCTATGGAAAGTCAGCATTCTATAGGGTAAAAAATATCGAGGAACTTGTTGGTCATCTGATAATTGGTTTAGCTCCCCACACTTCTGTAGGAATTGTAGGTAGAGTTATTGGATTTACAGAAACTCACGTCTGTTTTGGCACTCCAAATTGGCATTCTGCAAAAAGAAGAGATGCTGACGGTGACGCCGATTCAATCATGCTTCTCATGGACAGTCTTCTTAATTTCTCAAGACAATTTCTTTCTGATAGGATTGGGGGACTTATGGATGCACCATTGTTGATTCAACCCCTTGTATTACCTCACGAATCTCAACCTCAGGCACATAACTTGGAGGTTACAAAGGCACTTCCTCTAGAATTTTTTAGATCAACATTACTACAAAACAAAGCATCAACTGTAAATTCAGTTGAAATTATTGAATCCCGATTAGAAACAGAAAGACAATTCTATGATTATTATTTTACTCATAATACGTCATCTCTTACCACTTCAAAATCACGAAGTGCTTACTCTACTTTAGGGTCTATGCTTGATAAGCTTGATATGCAAATTCGTAATGCCGATATGATTGATGCTGTAAACACATCTGAAATTGTATCTAATGTAATCTCAACACACTTAGTTCCTGATATTATGGGAAATCTCCGAGCATATGCAAGACAGGGATTTAGATGTACTGCGTGTGGAAAATCTTATCGTCGTCTTCCTTTAATCCAAAATTGTATTTGTGGTCATAAGTTGATTCAAACTATTACTCGTGGTTCTGTTGAAAAATATCTGAAA
>JASFUC010000050.1:0-8477 GCA_050050475.1 Nitrosopumilaceae archaeon | reverse complement strand
AGTTTTAGATAAATTAGAAATTGGTTTTAGTTTTTTTTCTTTTTGAATGGCTTCAAGATATGCAGGCTTTTTTGAGGGCCTGTCAAGAAGATGGGCATTTGCAACAATATCAGTTGAAATGTTTGCAAATGTTTTTGACCCTTTTTTTACGTGCATCAGATTTCCAGAAGTGACCTTGCCAATTACAGAACATGTAATATGAAATTTCTTACAAATTTCTTGTAGTTTTTTTAATTTTTGTTTACTTGTAATTATGAGCATTCTTTCTTGAGATTCAGAAACCATAATTTCATCAGGATGCATTCCAGGTTCCCGTGTGTGAACTTTATCTACATCCATCTCTATTCCTATTCCCAAAGTATCAGCAGTTTCTGAAACTGCACAAGATAAACCACCGCCACCCAGATCTTTTAAAGCGTTTATCAGATTGTGATTTCGCGCCTCAAGGATTGCCTCAATGATTAGTTTTTCAATGAATGGATCAGGGATCTGTACAGCAGAACGGTCTTCAGATTCAAGAGAATCCGATGCAAATTGAGAACCACCAATACCATCCCTTCCAGTCGAGCCGCCCATCAAGACTACTAAATCATCCTTGTTTGCATGGTTTTTTATCAGATTTTCTTTTTTACCAAAACCAATAGCTGCCACATCAACTAGCGCGTAATTTGTATAGCATTCATCAAACTCCACTTCTCCGCCAATTGTTGGAATGCCAAGACAGTTTCCATAGTCGGCAATTCCAGTTACTGCATTTTTGAAAAGCCATCTTGCTTGTTGATCTTTTTCTATATTTCCAAATCTTAATCCATCAAAAATAGCAATAGGTCTTGTTCCAGCTGACAATATGTCACGAATTACGCCCCCAACTCCAGTTGCGGCGCCACCATAAGGTTCAACTGCAGATGGATGATTATGACTTTCAATATGGGCTGTAATTACATAGCCATTTCCAACATCTAAAACTCCAGAATCATAACCTTTCTCCGAAATGACAAGTGGGCCTGTCATTGGCAACATCTTTAGATGTTTTTTTGATGACTTGTATGAACAGTGTTCGGACCATTCCGCAGCTACAATTTGTATTTCAGTGGATGTAGGTTCTCTTCCAATTTTTGACTTTAAATCTTTTAATTCTTGTGGTTCTAGACTCAGTGTGTAACACCTATTGTATTTAGTAGTGATTCAAAAATTAGAGACGATGGTTTATTGTCAATTGGATTAATTTCAGATTCAACTGCTCGTTCAGGATGAGGCATCATTCCAACAACGTTGCCATCCTCATTACACACACCTGCAATTCTATCAGTTGAACCGTTTATTGCATTCTGATATCTAAAAACAATTTGATTTTTTTTCTTTAACTGTTTAAGTTTAGCATCATCAACATAATAACGACCCTCGCCATTTGCAATTGGGATTGGAATTTTTTGTCCTAGTTTGAACTGACTGGTAAAAGGAGTTTTATTATTTTCAACAATCAAGTTTGTCCACTCACACATAAAATTCAAAGAGTTGTTTTTTAGCAAAACACCCGGCAAGAGCCCAGACTCTACAAGAATTTGAAATCCATTACATACACCTAAAATAGGGATTCCTTTTTGGGCCATCTTTTGTACATCTTTGATTACTGGACTATGGGCTGCAATTACTCCGGCCCTAAGTCTATCACCATAGGAGAATCCCCCAGGGAGGATTACTGCATCAATATTTTTTGGCAATCCCTTTTCATGCCAAAAATATTGAGCATCAAGATGAAATACATCGGTTAAAACATGAAACATATCTCGATCGCAATTGCTTCCCGGAAAAACTACAACCCCAACCTTCACACGGGTTTTACCGAAGACAGATATTTAATTTGAATCTAGACAGAAAATCTTTAAGCGGATAATTTTATCTGATCGATATGGGACAAGTACGGGACATTATGCAAAAAAAGGTCATCACAATAGAACATGATAAATCGGCCCTTGACGCATCAAAAATGCTAAAAGAAAAAGAAATTAGTTTTTTGGTAATTCAAAAAGAGCAAAATCCCATTGGTTTGGTTACGGAAAGAGACATTGTTCACAAAATTGCAGCTCAAGACATCAAAGCATCAGAGTTTTCTATTACAGAACTTATGTCAAAAAACTTCAGATGGGTTTCGCCTGAGGAGGATATCGAAACAGCCATTCAAAAAATGCTAAACAATAACATCAGAAGACTTTTGGTGTTAGATAATGAAAAACTTGTAGGAGTCATAACACAAACTGATCTTGCAGCATTTTTGAGAAGCAAGTTGCTAATCAATGGAACAGTTAAGAATCTAGAAACAGACTAATCCAGCACATCTATGGTCACTTTGCTTACCATGGGATTGTAGATTCGTAATTCATCGCATACTTCTTGGACTTTTTTTTCTGCAGTTTTTTTGTCCTTTTCTTTTATGGTAAATTTTAGCATTTTTGCAGTTTTAATTTTCGAGATATTTTTATGGCTACCTTTAAGAATCAAATCGTGTAGAATGGTGTCTCCTTCAGGGTCACTAATTCCAGGTTTGTTTTCTATTGTCACATGCACAGTAAAATTTGCCATGAATGTTTTGAAAATTAGAAACGAGGTTAATCTATCTTCCGAAATAATAATCTGTTTTTATACTTGTATTGCAATATCGACGAGATATCCGGTTTTGAGGATTAGTACTCAGTAACGCCGCCCATTTCCAGTATCAAAATGACTAAAGATTTTTTAGAAAATCAATGTGTTTTTTGTATAGTCCAGCAGCGTAATCAGGGTTTTCCACAACAAGTTCTTGGTTTTTCAAATCCTGTTTAGACAAGTACATTTCTTTTTCCAATATTCCTTTTTCATCTAAAGTAACAGAGATCTTTTTCCACATTGAAACTTCTTCTGTGTTTTTGTTAGCAGTAGAATAGTAAATGTAAAGAAGACGGAGTTTATTGTATTCATCTACAGTCAATTTTTTTTGAAGAAAATAATTTCGTTTTAATTGATTGAAATACACAAGTCCTTTGACAGTTAATACATAGTCAAATAATTTTAGACAGTCTTTAATTTTAATCGGATGTAATGGATCTAGTTCATTTTCATGCATAGTTTACCTTAACAGATTCTCTCAATGAAAAGTTTTTTGAAAATTTATGGTTTGTATTTTTTTAGACCTTCTTCTAAAACAAGATTCAAAACATGTGAAAAACTCACAGAGCTTGAAGATGTTTTAATCATTTTTGCTTGGAGGTTTCGTAGTCGTTCTGAATTAACGTCTTCCAATACTATGGTAACCCTTGATCCCACATTCTTATTATCACCTTTTCATATAAAAAAAGTCCCATTATGACGATTTACGCTCATAATGGAATTTATAATAGAAAATCCTCAAAAAATCACTTGGCAAAACAAAGATACTGGAAAATCACACCTGATGAAATTGAAAAGTTTGTCTATAATGAAGACAAGTTGCTAAATTGGGAAATTAAATGCACAAAGGAGCCAGAAGAGGAGGCGCGGTTCATAGGCGTCTTTTTGTATAGAAATGGAACCCCCTATGATTACGAATCAATTAAAGGCCTTACTTATTACTACAATAACATTCCACGTTCAGAACTACCTACTATTACAAAATTCCTTCAAGACAAATTTGGAGGAAAAGAGATGGAAAAAGGAGAAAGAATATTCCTCAAAGACTCAAAGGAGTTGTATTCAGGAAAAGAAATTGCAGATTTGGCAAGAGCAATTGAAATTAAATTTAGCACCAAAGCAATAATCACCTTGGAGTTTCAAGACCTCACCCAAGAAGAAATGAAAGAAGGCGGGTTACCGGAGGCCAAATTGCTGCCAATCCCAGGCAAATAGATAAGTTACTTTAAAACAAATAGATCTTAAATGTCAGAGCTGAATGAAATCCGCCACCATCTCGACGAGCTTAGAAAACGAGTATTACGTATAGTGATAGTACTTGGAATTATTACAATTTTTATTCTAACCTTTCATGCAGAACCATTCGAGTTTTCAGGAATTACCTTATACTATCCAACACCAGAACCGCTAGACAACATTGCAGCACAAATTACAAAACACATGAAAGATAACCTTGTGCCAGAAGACGTTCAGTTGATTCAAACTGCACCAGGACAAGCATTTTTTGCTCAAGTATACATTTCGGCATTAGTTGGATTGGTAGCTGGAATGCCAGTTATCGTTAAAGAATTGGTTGGGTTTATCAAACCAGCACTTAAAGAAAATGAGATCAATGTAAGCAGAAGCATATCCCTTCCTGCACTTGGATTGTTTGTTTCTGGGTGTGTTTTCTCTTATTATATGGTAATCCCATACATTTTGGATTTTTTATACAGATATGGTGAATCTGCTGGCCTTATCACATTTCTTAATGTTATCGATTTTGTAACCTTTGTTCTACAATTTTTGTTGGCTTTTGGATTATCTTTCCAACTTCCTCTGGTAATGTATGCAATTACAGCATCAGGTATGATTGATTCAGACTTTTGGCGAAAAAATATTCGATATGCAATTGTAATTATCGTAATTTTTGGAGCAGTTATCACACCTGACGGTAGCGGAGTTACAATGTGGTTTATTGCTGGTCCAATGATAGGATTGTATTTAGCAGGCATGGGGATCATTGAGCGACAACAACGAAGGAAGTTGAACACTTAAATCTAAAATCAGAGAACTGATATCAAGAATGTCACTTGCAAATATTGTAAATTTTGTGCAAGGTTATGAATGGGTATGGATAATTCTAATTGTAGCGGTGTTGATTTTTGGGGCCAAAAAAATTCCTGAATTGGCAAAGACCCTAGGCAAAGCCAAGGGGGAATTTGAGAAAGGAAAAATCGAAGGGGAGAAAGAACTTAAAGATTTTCAAGAAAAAAACACAGATGTAAACAATAAAGAACCAAAATCAGATTAACTTTCAGCAATCAGAATTAGTTGATCATATATTTTTGAAATTTCATTCTCAAATCTACTTTTATTAAAAATACCAGATAGTCTCATCGGCCCTTTTGTTTTGATATTTATTGTAACGGTGATTTTTGTCCCATGAGGAGTTTGCTCATATTTTTCTACAATATGCGAACCTTTGATATCCCCTCCAACAATAAGTGTTTCATGAAGAGTTGGTTTTTCAGTAATGTGTTTTGCCATTACAACCAGTTCTTTTTCTGCAAGAACAATGTGTTGTTCAACAAGTGTTGTGTTGGGCCTTACAGAGATTATCCTAATTGATGGGAAAAAACTATTCATCTTATTTTGAAATGAGTCATAGTCTGTTAATACCTCAAAGATTTTTTCTATTGGCAGAGCGGTGGTTTTTTCAAATGTTGTTGTCACTATAAATCAAAGAGTGCCCCATCGAGGGTATAAATCGTGCTCCAAATCAAATTGGTCTAAGCACTTTCCAACACCATGATTTACAATGTCGTCAATGGTTTTGGGTTTGGTGTAAAATTCTGTAACAGGAGGCAAAATTACAACACCTAGTCTGGCCAGTTTTAACATATTTTCTATATGTATTGCTGAAAGTGGAGTCTCCCTTACCATTAAGACTAATTTTCTGGATTCTTTTATGGTTACGCCTGCTGCTCTTGCAACCAAAGTATCATCATACCCGTTTGCAATTGCAGATAAAGTCTTCATACTACATGGTGCAATAATCATCCCATCAATTTTATGAGTTCCACTTGAGACACTTGATGCCATATTTTTTTCATCAGAAACATTGGTGGCCAAAGATTTTACAAAATCAGAAGTGTGTTCAGTTTCCATAGAAATACATTTTTCAGCCCATTCTGTCATTATGAGGTGAGTTTCAATGTTTAATTTTTTGAGAGTCTCAAGCATCCTAATTCCATAAATAACTCCAGTGCTACCGGTTATTCCTACAATTAATCTCATGAATCCATTGCATCATCAAGGTATTTTATCTGATTGCTATGGCAGCTAACTTGACACTAGATTATTCATATTTTTGAGGCTCATCATTTTTTTCCTCATCAATCTCCTTTTGTGCTCGCCTTCGTTTTAGCCACAAGGAAACACCTCCTATAGCCATCGCAGTTAGAAGTATTACCCCGGCCATCTGAAGCTCAAACGAATAAAACATAAAATAAGTACAGACAGTGTTGACAAAAATCTTGTGATGATGTAATCGATCCAAAATTCTGGAAATTAGCTATATTACCTCCTGATTTGTACCAAAATTTGTGATAAAACCTTCAGAGATCAAAAAAATTGTCAGTAATTATTCAGATGTGCGTATTGGCGTAATGGGTAGTCATTCCGCTTTAGAGGTGATGGACGGTGCAAAAGAAGAAAATTTTGAGACCACAGTATACTGCCAGAAAGGAAGAGAAGGACCATATCAAAGATTTGGCAGAATTGCCGATGAAATTGTTATTCTTGATAAATTCAAAGATATGGCATCAGCAAAAAATCAGAAAATTCTCAGAGAGACAAACACAATTGTTGTGCCACATAGATCTCTCACAGTTTACCTAGGATACAAAATTCTAGAAAATTCCTTTAAGGTGCCAATATTTGGAAATAGAAAATTGTTTCAAGCCGAAGAAAGAACCACTAAACGTAATCAATATTATTTGCTAGAAAAAGCCAGAATAAAATTCCCTAAACTTTTCAAAAATCCCAAAAATATCAACAAACCCTGTATTGTTAAAGTTCAGGAAAAAAACCGTCCATTAGAGAGGGCATTTTTTACAGTTTCATCATACAAAGACTATGTAGAAAAATCAGAAGCCAAAATAAAACAAGGAGTGATTGCAAGAAAAGATTTGGAAAAATCAAGTATAGAAGAATTAGCGATTGGGACATACATGAATTTCAATTACTTCCATACACCCATATCTGACCAAGTAGATTTTATTGGAATCGAAAGAAGGTTACAGACTAACATTCATGACTATAATGCTCTGCCAGCAAGGCAGCAAATGGACATCAATATTGATTTACAAAATATTGAAGTCGGGCACACTCCAGCAAGTATAAGAGAATCACTACTTGAAAAAGTAATTAAGATGGGAGATAAATTTGTAGCAGCTGTCAAAAAAGAATATGCACCCGGAATCATAGGCCCATTTTCTTTGCAAAGCGTAATTACAAAAGATTTAGAATTGATTGTTTATGACGTTTCCCTTCGAGTGCCAGGAAATCCTATTGTTGCAACAACCAGTCCATATACAAAATACCAGTACGGGCAAACATTCGGTGTAGGTCGTCGTATTGCAATGGAAATCAGACGTGCACAAGAAGAAGGACGATTAGACGAGATAGTAACCTAATCCTTTTTCAGAAGACTGAAAAAGTGGAGAATACAGATAATAGAAAAGTAAAAGGCGTAACCCCTTTTTTACAGAACTTTGAGAGATTTCCTCTCGTTGTCAGGTCTTTGAATGCCTGATTGCCTTTTTCGTTCTGCGAGGCTACGCAACCTAATCGCCAGATTTTACAACTAACGACATTATTATATATAGGAAATTGAAGTATTTAAGATATTGTATTAAAAATTTTATAAAACAGATTCATTTATTGCAATATTATTCAAAGTATACGATCAATTCTAAATAAATTGAGCGAGAAAATATGAGTTTTTGAAAATAAGATTCAAAACTAAAGAGAAAACAGACTACAAATTTTAAAAAAATTAAATTTAACGAAGATGTTACGATTGTTGTTAATTGGCCTGATTAGGAAATATGCTGAATACCTAACGTTTTGTTTCAAATAATTAAACGGTTTGATGTTTGAAATAAAACTGCTGGGTGCCAATTAACATTAAATTAAAATTCTTTATTACCCGACAAACCCATTTCAAAAAATGGTAAAAAGCATATACATTAAAGAAATAATTACAATTCTAAAAGAACCTAAACTTTGCCCCACATGCAATAAGGAGGATAAATTAGCGAGTGGAATTATATTTGAAAATAGATCTTGCGGAAAAACAATTTTGTGTTCCCGTTGTGAAGCATTGATTGTAATAACTAATCATAATTTAAAGGAAGTTGACTTGTCAGCACCCAAAGACATTGTGATTTTGTTAAAAGAGCCATACCTAATTAGGAAGGTCGCCTACTAAGACCCAAAAAATAATTTCGGTTGATTTCCAAAAAAGTTAATAACTAAAAACAAGCATTATTACTACTTTGAGAACATGTATCGTTTGCGGTAAAAAATTTGAACATTGGGGAGATGATGTTTGTTCTCTAGACTGTTCTAATGAACTAGAACATTAAGCATTTTTTCAAAATAATAATTTAAAATTTTTGTAGTTTTGCCATAGGATTACAGTTAAGTAGATAACATTCTCAAAAAAAATGTAAAGAGAGCTAATGATTAAAAAAGCTATGTCTGAAACATGATGAGTTTGCCGAATTATGAAGCAGTTTCTTTATAATTTTGAGTTTTATTTAACAAGCTCTACATACTAGAATAAA